>CADCQH010000064.1 GCA_902803605.1 uncultured Bacteroidales bacterium
ATAAGATTATTCTTTTCATATTCATATTTATTATAGTTGTTAATACTTCTTTTCAAGAGCCCTTCTATCTGTACAAACGAGACTTTGCACGCACCTGTTACATCGACCAGCCATATTTTTTTGCAAAGATACAAAAAAACTCCCGCATCCACAAGAACACGAGAGCGTCTTGTACTGTCAGCACAAGACAATGATTCTTTCGCTATGAAAATTCCTTTTCCCGTTGTTTCTTTTATGTTGCTAAGTGGGAAACTTATGTTGCAAACTTAGAAACTTATGTCCCAAACTTGGAAACTTATGTTGCAAGCTTAGCAATATAAATACTTTCAGTACAAAAATACAAATAACTGCTTACACAACAAAAAAATCTGAGGAGAAATGATGAATAAATAAAGTAACTGTCCAGCAAAGTTTAGAGGCAAAGAGGGATTTTCCTATGCAGAAGAATGGATTTCCCTCAATTAATAGCGGATTCCTTACCGTTGTTCCAATTATATGTCGTAACTTTGCCGTCAGAACAAATAACAATCAAAAAACTGAGACGTATGAAACAGAAAAAGCAACTCTTAGGCATCATCACAACCGTGTGCCTGTGTCTGGTGTTCACCTCGTGCCACAAGGACGAGAAAATCGCCATGAAGCTTTCTGGCGAGTGGGAAGGCTATTGGGGCATGTACTATCGGGATGCGGAGGGAAACCGGTTCGACTCTTACAAGAGCTCCGTGGTGTTCTACCCTGACGCGAAGTATGACACGAAGGGTACGGGCTACCAAATCGACTGGTACCGACAGGAGGATGGCGGCCAGTACGAGAAGATGTTCTACGAGTTCTCCTGGCGTGTCGATGACAAGGTCATCCATCTGTACTATCCTGGGTACGCTGAGCTGAACGTGTCCATCCGCAACTACGACCTGAGCAAGCAACACTTCACGGGCTACTTCAACAACAGCCCCACCCGCTTCGACCTCAATGCCATCTGGAAGGTCTATAAGTGGTCGGACTATGCAAGCCTCAACATGGAGACGGCAGGCAACATCCTTGCATGGACCTGGACGGGACTGGTGATTGCGAGCGAACTGAGCAGCGACAGTTACTACTACTCACGCGAACTGGGCACAGATGCTGACCAACAAGGTGTCAACGTGCAGCCGATGGACAAGGAGCACTCCTTCACCCTGGGCAACCGATTCGCCGAAGAATAGGGCTGAAGCACAGGACACCACATAACAAAGGATCATTCAACAAACAACTATTCACCATTAAAAACAGCAAGAATATGAAGAAAGCGTTATCACTCCTCAACATCATCGCAGTATTGGGATTCTGCGCTATGTTCTCTTCGTGCCACGAAGAAAAGGACATAGAAGTCGCCATGACCATCTCAGGCCAATGGACAGGCGACTGGAACATGTACTATGAGTACACATGGGTGGAGAACGGCATCAAGTACGTCACCTCCTATGACTCCTACGACACGGACATCATCTTCTACCCTGACTACGAATATGCCACCCACGGCTATGGCTATCAGGTGGACTGGTACACGGAGGGGCCCTACCAGCGACTCAGCTACCGCTTCTATTGGGAGGTGACTCCGTCTGGCAGTATTTACCTGGAATACCCTGGCTATGACTACTACAACAGCACCATCCTAAGCTACCGTCTGAACAACAACCATTTTATCGGACGCTTCGAGGGTTCCGCTTCCCAGTTCGACCTCATCAAGATTCAGGACTACTATAACTGGTATGACTACGAAAGGCTCTACAACACCTACGGTTACACCTATCTGGAATGGGACTGGGGCGGCGGCTACTACTATGACTATGACTATTATGCCAAGACTCGCAATGCCAACGTAAAGGCCGACACAGAGGGCAAGCCATCAGAAGGTCACATCACGAAGATTGGCAGAAGGGAAAAAGTGGAGAAGAAGTGAACTACACATTATATATAATATAAATGTAAGATAAGAAAGGGCTACACCGATTTGGCGTAGCCCTCTTTCTATCCTTCAATTTTTCATTTTTTCAATGACCCTGCCGCTTCATGTGGCAGAGCATCAAGTTTCCTTCTTCGTCTCTGAGGTGCATTCCCCCACCCTCACAGTAGCGGAACATCTGGCAGTCGGCACAGTCCCCCTTCTTCATCCAGTCACGATTGCGATAGTTCTGGAAACCGTTCTCCCAGACATCCCAGAAGTTGTTCCTGTAGATATTGCCTTGATAGTACTTCCCACGAATGCTGGTGCAGGCAGAGATGCTGCCATCTATCAATATGGATGCGATGCTCAGTCCAGCCTCGCATCGGTAGAGGTGGTCACGCACCTTCCCCTCGTATTCACCCAAAAAGCCCTCGCAGGCAAAACTTGTGTGCACCTTTCCCTCCTTGCGGCAGGCGATGATGAACTCCATCAGCATACGGAACTGCTCGTCGGAGATCTGCAAATCGGGATGTTGTTTGGCACGTCCGGCAGGGAAGATGGTGAAGAGCCGCCATTGGCGCACACCTGCCTCATAGAGCATGTCCTTCAGTTGGGGCAGATAGTTGACGTTACGATTGTTCACACACGTCACCACGTCCCAAACCACTCGTTTCTGACCCGCCAGCAGATGAATGGCTCGCATCGCATTCTTGAAACTGCTCTCATGTCCCCGCATCCAGTTGTGGTCTTCTTCTTTGCCGTCAAGACTCACAGCCACACTCGACAAGCCCGATGCACAAAGCCGCTTGAAACGCTCCTCCGTGAGCATCATGCCGTTGGTCACCATACCCCAAGGATATTCACGCTTGTAGAGTTCCTTGCCGATGTCCTCAATGTCCTTACGTGCCAATGGTTCGCCACCTGAGAAGATGATCATCATCTGGTGCCTGTCGTCCACATGGGGTGTGACCTGCTCGTCTATCACCTTGAGGAAGTCCTCAGCTGGCATATCGGGCATCAACGACTCCGTCTTGCAGTCGCTGCCACAATGCTTGCAATGCAGGTTGCATCGCAGCGTGCATTCCCAGAAGAGCTGACGAAGCGGATGCAGTTGCTTGTGGTTCTTGCGTACTTGGCGGTCAAGTTCCAAGCCCACCTTCTGTTTGAGAGAGAGAATCGACATAGAATCAGTTCTGATTGATGTCTATTTCCACACCCTCCACATCTATATCATTCTGATAGGTAACGGTGGGGCCACCATACATTGCCTCGAATTCCTTCATGGCTGTGGAGTCTTTCGACGTGGAATCCGTATCAAAACCATCTCTGGGCACGCCATACATGCTGGGCTGGAAAAAACAGGATGAGAAGCCCAACATAGATATGAACGACACAAACATCTTGCTCGTCCAAATAAGCCATTTGTTTTTCAGTTTCTTCATATTGGTTGTTTTTTGGTTTAGGGTTGAGAGTTTAGAGTTTAGAGTTTAGAGTTTAGGGGTTAGAGTTGGGTGAGAGCTATCATTCCATACCCAAGAGAGCCTTGACCTCATCAGTCAGATAGGGCTTGATTTGCTCGTATGGGATGATTTCCTGTGGCATACCCAAAGCATAGGCACCAATCTCGTAGGCACCATAGTCGAACGCCACGCCCTCAGCAAACAAAGATGTGCCACCTGAGGGGAAATCGATGTCTTCAGGTTCATTCATCATTTCTGAATCGCCATACTCCTCCTCCAACATGTCAACCAGTATCTTCAGCACAGCCTTTTTGTCCTCTTCCTTGATAATGTCGTCGAGGGTGAGAAGGCGGAGTTTCGTCAGGTCGAAGGTTCTGCCAAATCCCCAAGGCATACCATGAGCGGCACCAGCCGAATAATCATAGCCTTCATCCCACAGGGTGATGAGTGTCGGTGTCTGCCTGATGACTGAAATGGAGGCTGAGGATTCGTTGGCGGACGCAAAGGCCAGTTCCTGCAAGCCCTCATCGTCCTCATCGTCGTCAGAAGCATTTTCGCCCATGCTCCCCTTGTTTTGCTTGAAGGCTGAACTCACATCTGTAATGCCCTGCTTCTTGAGTCCGGCATACATTTCAGCCACCATCTTGGCTGTCGCAGGAGCTTCCACATACTCACCAGCCGCATCGATGGTCAACCACTGGTTGATGTACTCCACCACTTCTGGTTTGCCTGCCACACACTTGAGCGTTGACAACTCATGCATGTCGGTCACCTTCTCCACCTGATAGGGTGCAGGGTCTTCGTCGCTGCTGTAATCGACCACCTTCACCTTGTAGGTCATAGAGTCTTTCAACTCAATGTTCTCAAAAACCAGCGTGTCAGACACAGCCACCGTCTCTGCCGAGTCGCCAGCGACCAAATCAGCCAGCGCATCGACAGCCTTGTTGCCTTTGCATGCCATTGTCGTCAGCAACAGCAGGGTGCTTAATGTAATGTTCATGTGCTTCATATCCTATCTGTCTTGAGTGTATTCTTTTCTGTGGGGATTACCCTCCAATCATTTGACCTCTCCGAAATACTTCGAGTCAGCCAATTTCAGCAGATACTGCCCATATTGGTTCTTCAGCATGGGCTGAGCCAACTCACGCAGTTTCTCTGTCGTGATCCAGCCATTACGATAGGCGATGCCCTCCAGACAAGCAATCTTCAAGCCCGTGCGCTTCTCCAGCACCTCGATGAAGGTGGAAGCCTCCGAGAGAGAGTCATGCGTGCCTGTGTCGAGCCAGGCGAAACCACGTCCCAAGAGTTGTACTTTCAGGTTTTTCTCTTTCAGGAACTCCTGATTTACGGTCGTGATTTCCAACTCGCCACGTGCCGAAGGCTTGATGTTCTTTGCCACTTCCACCACCTTGTTGGGATAGAAGTAGAGACCCACCACTGCATAGTTGCTCTTGGGTTGCTTGGGTTTCTCCTCAATGGAGAGGCAGTTGCCCTCCTTGTCAAACTCAGCCACGCCATAACGCTCTGGGTCGTTTACGAAGTAGCCAAACACGCTTGCCTTACCGACCTTTGCCTGTTCCACACACTCCCTCAACATGGCTGAGAAGCCACGTCCGTGGAAGATGTTGTCGCCCAGCACAAGGCACACGTCATCGTTGCCCACAAACTTCTCACCAATGATGAAGGCTTGAGCAAGACCATCTGGCGAAGGCTGTTCAGCATACTCGAAATGCACACCATAGTCGCTGCCATCGCCCAGCAGACGCTTGAAACCTGGCAGGTCGTAGGGGGTCGAGATGATAAGTATCTCCCTGATGCCCGCCAGCATCAGCACGGAGATAGGGTAATACACCATAGGCTTGTCGAAAATGGGGATGAGCTGCTTGCTCACACCCTTGGTGATGGGGTAAAGCCTTGTACCTGAACCACCAGCGAGCACTATTCCTTTCATGTTCGTCTTACTTGATAAAAATAAAGTGAAGAGTGAGCACATGCGTCACCCTCCACTTTTTTCAATTCATTAAAAGAGTTTGTTCGGATACACTCCGTCAGCCACCAACTTGGCGATGCGGTCAACTGTAGCCTGACGGTCGGCTGCGTATGTCACGCCAAACCATACAGATGTCGTGTCAAGCACCTCCACAGTCGCTGTACCGCTCTTGATGAGTTTGTTCACCATCAGCGGGATGAAGAATTCCGCCTTCAGGTTCTCCATGTTCTTGGGGTCGCTGAGGAACTCCTTGAACTCTGCCTCTGAATACTCGAAGTAGTCGGGCGTAAAGCCCCACATATTCATGCTCACAGGCACATTCTCTGCCAAAGGAACCCACTCACCCTGCTCGTCCTTGTAGCAGATGGCGTTGTCTTTGTCTGCCTGACGCAGGATTTCTGTGCGCTCCACCACATCCACGAGGTGACGGTTGTCATCGTACATGCACACGCCACGAGCCACGGAACCGTTCTCAGACAGGGTGTTGCAGCAGCGGAAGCCCACCATCGCATACTTGTTCTTCGAACCTTCTGGCAGGTTGGAGAGGTACTTGCCTATCGACATGAAGGCGTCACGGCCATAGAAGTCATCGCAGTTGATGACGCAGAAAGGTTCCTTGATGACATCCTTGCCCATCAGCACAGCGTGGTTGGTGCCCCATGGCTTCACACGACCCTCTGGACACTTGAAGCCTTCTGGAAGGCTGTCGATGCCCTGAAAGCACAGTTCGCATGGAACGACGCCCTCATACTTGGACAGAATCTGAGTGCGGAACTGCTCTTCAAAATCCTTGCGGATGACCCATACAATCTTGCCAAATCCAGCCTGGATAGCATCGTAGATGGAATAATCCATGATGGTTTCACCGTTTGGTCCAAGACCGTCCAACTGCTTCAAGCCACCGTAGCGGCTGCCCATTCCCGCAGCAAGGAGAAATAATGTAGGTTTCATAGTTTTTGTTAATTAGTCTGTTTTTTATTCAATCACTACACGTGTCCATCCATGTACATCTGGCTCTGTGCCGTACTGGATGCCACGCAGTTTGTTATACAATTTCTCAGAGATAGGTCCAGGCTTGCCGTCCTTCGAAATCTGGAACGTCTTCTTCTCCTCCAGGTCGTCAATCTTGCCGATGGGAGAAATCACGGCAGCCGTACCGCAAGCACCTGCCTCCTCAAACGTAGCCAGTTCTTCCTCTGGAATCTGACGGCGCTCCACCTTCAGGCCCAAATCCTCTGCCAACTGCATCAAGCTCTTGTTCGTGATGCTGGGGAGGATAGATGTGGACTTAGGAGTCACGTATGTATTGTTCTTGATGCCAAAGAAATTGGCGGCGCCACACTCGTCCATGTATTTCTTCTCCTTGGCGTCGAGGTAGAATTCGCAGGCATAGCCCAAGTCATGCGCCATCTTGTTGGCGCGAAGCGAAGCGGCATAGTTGCCACCCACCTTGTAGATACCTGTGCCAAGAGGAGCCGAACGGTCATACTCACGGATAATCACATAGTCGTTGCAAGAGAAACCGCCCTTGAAATATGGGCCCACTGGCGTCACGAAAATCATGAACAAATACTCCTGAGCAGGATGTACACCCACCTGAGCGCTCGTACCAATGAGCAGCGGACGGATGTAGAGAGTGGCTCCCGTCTCGTATGGAGGGATGAAGCGTTCGTTCAGGCGAACCACCTTGTCCACCATCTCATTGAACTTCTCCGTCGGCAGTTCTGGCATCAGAATGCCACGGCAAGTGCTCTGCAGACGGGCTGCATTCTCATCGCTGCGGAACACCCTCACCTTGCCGTCCGGACAACGGTAAGCCTTCAAGCCCTCGAACGCCTCTTGTCCGTAGTGCAGACAAGTGGCTGCCATGTGAAGTGGAATTGTCTCTTCGGAGCAAACCTCGATTTCGCCCCACTTGCCGTCACGATAGTAACAGCGTACATTGTAATCTGTCTTGTGATAACCGAATCCAAGACTCGACCAATCCATATTTTCCATATAAATGTATTTATTTTGTAGTGATTACTTATTAGTTTGCAAAGGTAAGGAAAATACGGGGAACGACAAACGAATTACACCAAAATTTGGTTTCTGTGCACAAAAACACATTGTTGAGAAGCCGTAATGCACAAAAAAGAGGAGCATCCGATTTCCTCGGACGCCCCCTTATTAAAGTGTAAAGTGTAAAGTGTAAAGTTTAGAGTATAGAGTTTAGAGCTCAGTGTTTAGAGCTGGTCCTCTATTATTCATCGTCAGAGTCATCGCCGAATAGATCGAGGCCGCGTGAACCGGCAGGCTGGTTGGTCCGGCCTGGGGCGATGCGGCCGTCCGGGCTGCTTTGGAGCATGGAAGGCTGCTCAAAATACGTGACCTGCATGGCAGGCTTTTCATATTGCTTCTTCATTGTGGGCGGATGTTATTTGATGGTGACTTTCTTTCCGTTCACGATGTAGAGGCCTGGCTCGGTGGGCTGTCCTTCGAGGCGGACGCCGTTGATGGTGTACCAGACGTTCTCGTCAGCCTGTTCCGTCAGGTCGCTGATGCCGGTGGGCGCCATGTCCTCTCCGTCATAGAAGTGGATGACGCGCGAGTAGTTGACGGTGCTGTTGAACTTGCTTGTCTTGCGGATGATCCAGCGGTAAGGGCCGACAGTCACATTGTCGCCATAGCTGAGGTTGCCATCGATGCCGACATAGTAGAATGGCTCCTCGGCAGTGGCGGTCGTGTTGTCGTAGGTGGCATAGAATGAATAGACGTCCTCTGCCGTCTCCGTCTTCAGCAGGACATCGGAGTTGAGGGCCTCGAGGAACAAGTACGGTGTTGCCGCGCTGAACACATAAAAGTCCATATCGACGAGTGGCTTATAGACGTATGGCATATTGGCGCGGAGCACGTCACCCTCCTTCATCTTCTTCAGGAACACCCACACCTCGTCCGATGCATCCACCGAGGGGCTGGGGGCGTTGGCAACCATGTTGATTTTGTAGAAGTTGAATTTCTCCGCTTCTTCTGCCGTGATAGTATGCTGGAAGGGAAGGAGCCAAGCCTGATACTTGTTCGTGCGACCCGTGAGTTCCTTGCGATAGTTGGCAAAATTTGTCTCCACATCATACGTGAATGTGTAAGGCTCGGGCAATGGCATTGGCAAGACCCAGGCTTCGCAGGCATTATCAGTTCCCATCATTTTGTTGGCCAGTTCCTCGGCATCTTCTCCGGGAACATACTCCCAGACATAGGTGTTCGCGCTAAGCAGGGAGCCCACAGTCTTCTGTCCAAAATACGATCCCCATCTGGAAGTGGTCTTTATTGCACTATTAACCGCATTCAGATACACGCCGTACAAGCCTGCCCTGGGCTTGAAGTAGAAGTCATCGATGGTCAAGGGGTAATACCCTACACCTTGTTTGGTATAATTGATGGCTACATATTTGGTACCGATAGGCAAGACATCTTCGTATTCCTCCATGTACCCCGCATCATAAGACGACACATCAGACCAGGTAAAGTCATCAGAAGTCGGGTCATTGCTATTCATGGAGTAACCCACTTTGAAAGACACGTTTGCATTCCCTGCCACGTACTTGAAGGTCATGATCACTTTCTTGTTTCCACCGTCAAGTTGCGGAGACACGACGTACTGGGGCTCATGCGTAGAGGAAGAGAATGTAAAATCATCTGCATCAACTATTTCCACGTTGGTGGCAGCACACACATAGTTCCAGCCTTCAGCCTCCATACGCGCTGGCAAGGTGTTGGCTCCCCAGTACGTGTTGTCGAAGCTATAGCTGTACGGCAGGGTCTTCGGCCCGTCATTCTGAGCAGATGCTCCGCAGAGGAAGCAGAACAGGACGGCAAGCGTCATGGATGCACGTCCCCAAAAACTTTGAGTAATCGTTCTTTTCATTGTCCTTTGTTTTTTTAGGTTTAATTATTTAATAATGTATATAGAATCAGTTTCACCCTTACAGAAACAAGTCGTTTGTAGTAGATAGATGTGCAAAGGTAGGGAAAAAACAAGAAACAGCAAACAAATTGCACAAAAAATTGATTCTCATACGAAAGAATGCCCGTCAAGAACCCGTAATGCACAACAAGAAGGGGCATCCGATTTTCTCGGACGCCCCCTCTTTGATTCCACGGATTCTTTTTCTTCAATTCATCTTTCATTGTTTCATTCTTTCATTTTTTCATTTTTTAATTGCTGCCGAGCCGCTCTGCAATCAGCCCCGAGGGTCAATTCTGTTTTCCGAGCCGCTCGGTGACCTGTCCCGAGGGTCAATTCTGCTTTCCGAGCCGCTCGGCGAGCTGTCCTGAGGGTCGATTC
>CADCQH010000065.1 GCA_902803605.1 uncultured Bacteroidales bacterium
ATGTTAAACTCGCTGTAAAAAGTATCGTCGATAACTTCATTAACTTCGATAACTTCGAGCAAAGCGATAACTTCCGAAAGTTAAGTACATTATAATATATGGAATATAAGACGACGTACACAAAGAAGGAAATAGATGAGTTGGTGGATTGGTTCACCACTCACACGTTTGAGAAGGAACTGGATATGGGTGGCGGCATCAATATCAGGGATGTGCAGATGGCGATTGGACCGCTCATCTACATGGCTCAGACGCAGTATGAGAACAAGACGTTTTCTGGGCAGATTTACTTTCTGTTCCGCATCAGGGACGAACTGCTGAAGCAGAACAAAGTGACAGGCGAGAAGTGATGTGCTTCCCGCCTGTTCTTTTTATGCCTTATTCTTGAGTTCCGCCTCTTTCAGCCTTGCCTCAGATTCCCAGCTTTTTATGCCTTGCTCTTGAATTCCGCCTCGACTCTGTTGGTCAGGTCGATAAAGTCCTGCACGGAGAGTTGTTCGGGTCGTTGGGTGAAGATGGGGTCGGCGAGCATGGGGGAGTCCTTGCCGAGTATCTGCTTCATGCCGTTGCGCATCATCTTTCGCCGCATGGTGAAGACGGTCTTGACGATGCGACGGAAGAGTTGCTCGTCACAGCCGAGGTCCTGCTTGTTGTTGCGGGTGAGGCGAATGACGGCACTCTTTACCTTGGGCGGGGGATTGAACACATCCTCATGCACAGTGAAGAGGTATTCCACATCATACCATGCCTGGATGAGCACACTCAGCACCCCGTAAGTCTTGCCGCCGGGTGAGGCAGCCATGCGTTCAGCCACCTCCTTCTGAATCATGCCCGTGCAGCAGGGGATGAGGTCGCGGTTCTCCACCATCTTGAAGAAAATCTGGGAGGAGATGTTGTAGGGGTAGTTGCCCGTGAGGACGAAGGGTTTTCCGTCGAACACCTTCTGCAAGTCCATCTTCAGAAAATCCCCCTCGATGATGTTGTCTCCCAACGCAGGGAAATGCTCATGCAGATAGGGGACGGAATCAAAATCAATCTCGACCACCTTGAAGGGGCGCTGCTTGGGGATGATGTATTGGGTCAGCACTCCCATGCCTGGTCCGACTTCGAGGACGGGAATGTCGGGGCACGCATCGACCGTGTTTGCAATCCGTTGTGCTACACTGAGGTCGGTGAGGAAATGTTGACCCAGAAATTTCTTCGGTTTTATGCTGTCCATGAAAAAAAATGTTGCTGATGAATGTTGAATTATGAATAAATTCGTAACTTTGTGCTGCAAAACGCTCAAAGAGGAGACGCTTCGCGCTGCAAAGTTACAACTTTTCTTGATGAACAGCAACAAAACACTCAAAAAGGCGATCAATATTGCCATACCATTTGTGTTGGGTGGCGGCATTCTGTGGTGGATGTATCGCGACACGGATTTTCATGCGATGGAGGACACGCTCCTGCATGAGATGAATTGGGGATGGATGCTTTTCTCTTTAGTCTTTGGTGTGACGGCACAGATGTTTCGTGGCATCCGCTGGAAACAGACGTTGGAACCGATGGGCGAGCATCCGCGCTTGATGGATTGCATCCACGCCGTGTTCATCTCCTACGCCTCCAGCCTCGTCATCCCTCGCAGCGGGGAGTTGAGCCGTTGTGGCATTCTGGCGAAGTATGACGGCACATCCTTCCTCAAGGCCTTAGGCACGGTGGTGACAGAGCGTGTGATCGACTCGCTCCTCATTTTGTTCATCACCCTCGTGGTCATCCTCTCGCAAGTGTCGATATTCAGTTCGTTCTTCGACCAGACGGGCACCAACATCGGCGATGTCCTCCGTGGCTTCACCACGACGGGCTATATCGTGACGGCCATCTGTCTGGTCATCACATTGATTTTCCTTTGGCTGTTGATGAGACGCTTCACGCTGATGGCGAAACTCAAGGATATGGTCAACAAGGTGAAGGAAGGAATCCTGTCGTTGAGGGGAGTGGAGAACAAGGGTCTCTTTGTCTTCTACACCTTGGCCATCTGGGGCAGTTATTTCCTGCACTACTGGATTACGTTCAGGTGCTTTGACTTCACGGAGAACCTCAGTTTCACGGTGGCCATCGTCAGTTTCATCGTGGGAAGCATCTCCGTGATTGTGCCCACGCCCAATGGTGCAGGCCCTTGGCATTTTGCCGTGAAGACCATCCTGATTCTGTACGGACTTGCAGATACGGATGCCGTGGCCTTCGTGCTGATTGTCCACACCATCCAGACGGCGTTGGTACCCCTCTTGGGCATCTTCTCGATGGTGACCCTGAGTCTTAGGACAATAAAAGAAGTGAAATGATAATATCTTAGTAATCAATAATAAAGCATGAGTATATGAATCCAATTGAAGAACTCTCTCCCAAAGGCGTGTGGAAGAATTTCTATGCGCTGACACAGATACCCCGTCCGTCGGGTCATACGGAGCAGGTGGCTCAGTTTCTGGTTGATTTTGCCAGGCAGCATGGTGCCGATGCACATATAGATGAGGCTGGCAATGTGGTGATGTCGAAGGGTGCCACCCCTGGTTATGAAGACCGTGCAGTCACGGTTTTGCAGGCGCACATGGACATGGTGCCTCAGAAGACCAAGGACAGCAAGCACAACTTCGAGACCGACCCGCTGGACGTGTATATCGATGGCGAATGGGTGACGGCTCGCGACACGACCCTGGGTGCTGACGACGGCATGGGTGTGGCTGCTGCCATGGCAATCATCGAGGACGACACCGTCGAGCATGGCCCCATCGAGGTGCTCATCACCCGTGACGAGGAGACGGGCATGAATGGCGCGTTCGGCTTGAAGGCTGGCGAACTGAAGGGTAGGTATCTGCTGAATCTCGATTCAGAGGAAGAGGGCGAAATCACCATTGGCTGTGCAGGCGGCATCGACATCCTGTGCAACATGGAATACCAGGAGATGAATGTGGAGCCGGAGGGCATGCTTTGCTACGACATCGTCATCAAGGGGCTCCTGGGCGGTCATTCAGGCATCGAGATCAACAAGGGGCGTGCCAATGCCAACAAGTTGATGGCGCGTCTTCTCTTTGCTGTGGTCAACACGGGCATGGCTTGGCTCTGCTCGTGGCATGGTGGCAATATGCGCAACGCCATCCCACGTGAATGCGAGGCGAAAGTGTTGGTGCCACAGGCGATGAAAGACGAGTTCCTGGCGATGGTGGAGAAGTGCAGGCAGACCTTCACCGAAGAATACAAGGACATCGAGACCAAGGGCTTCCTCTTGACCGCCAACCCCGTGGATGAGATACCCGCCAAGACCATCCCCGAAGACATTCAGGAGAACCTCATCAATGCCGTCCTGACAGCCCACGATGGTGTGTTGCGCTATACACCCTCCATGCCTGAACTGGTGGAGACCTCCTGTAACCTCGCCATCATCGACATCGCCGACGGCAAGGCTGAAATCATCACGCTCGCACGCTCCTCGCAGGACAGCATGAAGCAGTATCTCTGCAACCAATACATCGCCTGCTTCTCCATGGCAGGAATGGAGGTGAAGCTCGAAGGCGGCTACAGCGGTTGGCAACCCAACCCCAAGAGTCCGCTGGTCGAGATGATGTCCGGCATCTACGAGAAGATGTATGGCAAACGTCCTGTGGTGGGAGCCTGCCACGCAGGACTGGAGTGCGGCATCATCGGCACGAACTATCCGGAGATGGACATGGCAAGTTACGGTCCCACACTCGTCAGTCCTCACACCCCCAACGAAGCCTGCCTCATCCCGACGGTTGAACGCTTCTACAACTTCACGCTCGAAATATTGAAAAACATTCCAAAACAATAGAACCTATGGCACTGAACAAAAACAAAGACCTGAAACTCTACTACAGCATCGGCGAGGTGGCTCAGATGTTCAATGTGACAGAAACCCTCCTGCGTTTCTGGGAGAAGGAGTTCCCGACCATCAGCCCCCAGAAGGCAGGTCGCGGCATCCGTCAGTACACTAAAGCCGACATCGAGCAGGTGAAGCTCGTCCATCACCTCGTGAAGGAACGTGGCATGACCCTGCAAGGGGCGCGCGACACCATCAGGCGCGACAAGAGCAAGACCGTCAACCGCAACATCGAGGTGATTGAGAAACTGAAGGACATCCGCTCCCAGTTGCAGACCATCGGCAAGGAACTGAACGGACTGGTGTAGGGTGCAACGAATGGCAGCATTCGCATATACACCCTTCCCCGCAGTCTCACCCTTCTCCGCAAACGCCCGCAAAACGAGAAACGAGATTCTTCAGTTTGTCGGAAATTCCGACGAACTGCCTCAGACGGGAAGAACTGTAGGGCAACAAAAGGGGAGGTCGCAGAGTGCAACCTTCCCTTCTTCTTACATTACGTCAGCCAACTCTAACCTCTAACCTCTAACCTCTAACCTCTAACCTCTAACCTCTCAACTCTCTTACCCTCCGAAGCCACCACCGTCGTCAGGACTTGGGGTAGGCGTGTTGCCGCCCTGATTGTCGTCAATCTCAGTGCCGTTGCCATTGTCGGTGTCGGTCTCCTCAGTCTCCACCTCGGCGCCCTTGGCGAGGGTAGCCACGTCGATGAAGTTGGCCTTCTTGAGGAACTCCTTCGAGCTGATGTTCTCCTCCTCCGTCTGGTCGGG
>CADCQH010000066.1 GCA_902803605.1 uncultured Bacteroidales bacterium
AGGATGCCGTCAGGACGCTCCTTCTTGATGATTTCAGTAACAAAAAAGGTATTGACCGGCAAGAAATAAACCTTGTCCGCAATACCTTCACTCGTTTGAATGGTTGCCACGTTCGGATTTACAAGCACCGACCGAATGCCTTCCTCCCGAAGTGCCTTGAGAGCCTGACTACCCGAGTAGTCGAACTCGCCTGCCTGTCCAATCTTCAGGGCTCCTGAGCCCAAGACAAGCACTTTCTTCAGTTGCTTCTTCATATATTATATATAATAATGTAATTTGTTTCTTCCCTCTCAATCATAACGCATGTCTCCTCTCTATCATAACGCACGTCTTCTCTCTATCATAACGCATGTCTTCTCTTTCCTCACAACGCTCAACAATCAACTTTCAAATCGGCTGCAAAGGTACGAAAAATATATGAGACGTAAAGTGTGAAAGATGAAAAAACTCCGAAGCGACGGGAAAAAACTCCCAAACATGGTCGATATTATCTGCTCGTCTTTTCCTACTGAGCGGAAAGCCTCATAAGGATGTAACGCACTAAAAAATAAATGTTACGAAAGAATGGGGTATGGGAAATGGAAAAGTTGTAACTTTGCCGCCATAAACCAAAAACCTATAAACATGAGAAAATTATTCTTGAGCATTGTGCTCTATGTATGTGCTGTCATCTCTTCACAGGCAGCCGATCAGTTTGTGCTATTCGCCCCTCAAGGCGACGCCTTCTGCCTGACCGGACAGAAGGGAGCCATCGTGTATGACCAGAATGATTGGAAGGGTGTCCATATCGCCATCGCCAATCTGAAGAAAGACCTGGAAAAGGTGACAGGCAGACAGGACTACCCCATCGTGATTGGCACGTTAGGCAAGAGCGACGTCATCGATAAGATGGCTAAGAAAAAGCAAATCAATGCCAAGGAATTGCAAGGAAAGACAGAGAAATTCATTATTACTACGGTGAAGGACCAACTGGTCATTGCCGGCAGCGACAAGCGCGGCACGATTTATGGAATCTATGAACTCTCTCAGCAAATTGGCGTGAGCCCGTGGTATGACTGGGCAGATGTGCCAGCCGAAAAACACGAACAATTGTACATCAAGAAAGGCATCTTCACAGACGGCGAGCCAGCTGTGAGGTATCGAGGCATTTTCCTGAATGACGAAGCCCCCTGCCTGACCGGTTGGGTGAAAGAGAATTATGGTGGCTACAATCACGAGTTTTATGCAAGGGTATTCGAATTGGTGCTTCGCCTCAAGGGTAATTACATGTGGCCAGCCATGTGGGACGCCGCATTCTATGCCGACGACCCTCTGAACATGCAGACAGCAGATGACATGGGAGTGTGCATGGGCACTTCACACCATGAACCTTTGGCACGCGCTCACAAAGAATGGACAAGCCATCGCAGAGAGTATGGCGCATGGAACTACGACACGAACCAAGAGACGCTGGATAAGTTCTGGAAGGGTGGCGTAGAACGTATGAAGAACACGGAGGATGTCGTGACTATCGGTATGCGTGGCGATGGTGACGAGGCAATGGGTGACCATGCAGATGTCGCCTTGCTGGAGCGCATTGTAACCAACCAACGAAAACTTATCGAGGAAGCTACAGGAAAGCCTGCTAAGGAGACACCACAGATGTGGGCACTCTATAAAGAAGTGCAGGAGTATTACGAAAAAGGTATGAATGTGCCTGACGATGTGATTCTTCTGCTTTGTGACGACAACTGGGGCAATGTGCGTGTGCTGCCCGAACAGGAATGGAATAAGGGTACGGGAGCATTCTCAAAGCGTCATCCGGGTGGATACGGGATGTACTACCATGTAGATTATGTAGGTGCTCCACGTAATTCGAAATTTCAGAACATCAGCCAGATACAACGCATGTGGGAGCAGTTGCAACTGACTTACACCTATGGTGTGGACAAACTATGGATTCTCAATGTTGGTGACCTGAAGCCAATGGAATTTCCTATTGATTTCTGGTTCAAGATGGCTTGGAATCCTTCACAGTTCAATCCATCGAACTTGATGGAATATACGGAAAGCTTCTGCCGCCAACAATTTGGAGAGAAGTGCGCCAAGGAAGCCGCTCGCATCCTTAATCTGCAATGCAAATATGCCCATCGTCGTACTCCTGAGCAGTTGGATGCACGGACGTTCAACCTACAAACAGGCGAGTGGAAGGAATATGTGGAAAAATATGATAAATTGGAACGTGATGCCACTATTCTGCGTGAACTCATTCCTATACCTAACCGACAAGCTTACAACGAGTTGATTTATCACCCCATTCGTGTGTTCTGCAACCTTTATAATATGTATTATGCTGTGGCCATGAATGGGTACTATGCACAAAAGAATGACCCTCTCGCCAACGAATGGGCCGACAAAGTGGAACTTTGTTTCCGACGTGCTGCTGAACTTTGTGATGAATATAACCACAAGATTGCAGGCGGCAAGTGGAACCATATGATGGATGAGATTTACATCGGTTATCGTTCTTGGAACAACCCAAGACAGAACACGATGCCTCAAGTGAAGCGTGTGGAGGATGCCGATGCCGTAAATGGTGAGGAGTTGGTGATTGTGCCCAGAAAGCGAATTGCCATCATCGAAGCGGATGAGTTTGTCCGCAAGACGGATGCAAAGAAGGGCTCTGATGGTGCAGCCACTTGGCAGGTAGTACCGGATTTAGGTATTTGGAAGGCTGGCGTGGCACTTTTCCCCTATACAAAGAGCACGGAAGGTGCCTCCATTACTTATGAGTTCAATGCGTCGGAAGCAAAGGAGAAAGCCGTTGCCAACATCATTCTTGCCACCAATTTCCCATTCAACGATGGACGTGGACAGCGCCTCGCCGTATTGCTGGATGACAAGGAACTGCAAACCCTTAATGTCAATGAAGCCAGCCGTTATGTAGTACAGATGTCGCACGATCAGAACTTCGAATGGGAAACCACTCGTATGAATCAGCAAAAAATCACAATTCCATCTCTCAGTCAAGGAAAACACCAACTGACATTGTGCCCACTTGACCCAGGGATTGTGATTGAACGCATTGTGGTGGAGTAAATCCGTAACATTTTTGGAAACAAAATAGGCTGATGCTGTCGTGATGATGAAAAAAACGTGGCAAAAATTCTCGAAATGAATTATTTTTACTACATTTGCATCATCAAAACATAAAATGAACTCGCAAATGGGAAACATTTTGATTGCAGAAGCGATGGCGGCACAAGCCAGTGGAATCTTTTCACAAGGAGTACTTTGGGCCGCCTTGTTTGGTGTCCTTCTGATTATAGTGGTGGCATATGCGATTGGTCGCTGGATGTTGTCACGTGAGCAGAAAAAGATGGAGGCGGAGATTCAAAAGATACGTTTGGAGCACCGAAAGGATTTGGAAGAAACAAAACAAGGCGTATTGAGTGGTGTGAGTAGAGATTTACTTACACCTATCACGCTTATCATTACCCCTTTGCAGGAATTAGCAGCCGATCCTCTGTCTGACAATGTAAGAGTACGTGTACAGATGATTCTGAGAAATGCACAATTGCTTTTGCATCAGGTGAACATGTTGTCAACAGGAGGCAAGGGGAATGTAGTGCCAGCACTGGTGCCTCCTGTTGATACGGTGATGACGCAAGTTACAACGCCAGTGACAGCGCCCGTGACGACTACACCTCATCCTTCCACAGCGACTTCCTCACAAGACATCAACAAGAGTCAGAATGATAAACAGATAGGCATTGATGACAGCAATGCTGCGAAAGCAACAACCCCAAGAGGTGATTTCTCTGAAAGAAATGAAACAGATGAAAACCAGCGATTCACTTTATTGATGGTGGATGACAGCCCTGACATGTGCCGTTTTGTTCATGACTATTTTCGAGGTGAATACAATGTGATTACAGCCAATAACGGTGAAGTGGCATTGGCTCGTCTTGAGGAAAATGACAATATAGATTTGGTTGTAAGTGATGTGAATATGCCGAAGATGGATGGTTTGGAACTATGCAAACACATCAAAACTGACCTACGTTGGTCACACATTCCTGTTATTCTGTTGACCGGTCGTCGAGGTGACCATGTGGAGGTGGAAGGTTTGCGTTTGGGCGCTGATGATTACATCACAAAACCGTTCAATGTGGAGATGTTGCGTCTGAGGGTGAAGAAATTCATCGAGAAGCGTGAAAATCGTCAGCGCCAGTTCCGCGAGAAAATGGATGTGGCTCCCAGCGAAATCACGATAACCTCGATGGATGAGCAATTTATCCAACGCGCCATCAAAATTTGTGAGGATCATATGTCTGATACGGAGTTCTCAGTAGAAGTGCTGGGACAGGAACTTTCGTTGAGTCGTACATATCTTTATAAAAAATTAATCAACATTACGGGTAAGGGGCCTGCTGAGTTCATCCGGACGATTCGCATGAAGCGAGGCAAACAGTATCTGGATCAGACAGCAATGCCGATTGCCGACATTGCTGCTGAAGTTGGTTACGGAAACCCCAAGCGATTTACAGAGAATTTTAAGGCTGAGTACGGCATGTCACCTTCAGAATACAGTAAGAAGGTTCGTGCAGAGAAGGGATTTAAATATTAAAAAGGCTAAAGGTCATTCGTCTTTCTTTGACGAACAAGAAATTCGTTTACGGAAAATAAGAAACAAAAGGTAATAAGACAATCATTAGGACAAATCATTCAGCGTTATGAGAGATTTTAAGGATATCCAAGTGGCTGTAGCCGGAACTGGTTATGTAGGTTTGAGTATTGCCACCTTGTTGGCACAACACCACCAGGTGACAGCAGTGGATGTTATTCCAGAAAAGGTGGATTTAATCAACCAACGGAGGTCGCCCATTCAGGACGAATACATTGAAAAGTTTTTGGCTGAGAAGGAGCTGAACTTGACGGCCACCCTCGATGGACGCAAAGCGTATGCTGATGCAGACTTCGTGGTGATAGCAGCACCGACCAACTATGACCCCGTGAAGAATTATTTCGACACCTCGCATGTGGAGGAAGTCATTGACTTGGTTTTGGAGGTGAATCCAGATGCAGTGATGGTCATCAAATCGACCATTCCAGTGGGTTATACAGAAGGGCTGTACAGCAAGTACGGCTATGCGATGAAACTACTTTTCTCTCCCGAGTTCCTGCGTGAAAGCAAGGCGCTCTATGACAACCTCTATCCCTCACGCATCATTGTGGGTTCGCCCAAGCGCATAGAAGTGAAATATGCGGAGCAATTGAAAGAGGCTGCCAATACTTTTGCTGCTCTTTTGCAGGAAGGTGCCATCAAGGAGGACATCGATGTACTTCACATGGGGCTGACAGAGGCAGAAGCCGTGAAACTCTTTGCCAACACTTATCTGGCGCTTCGTGTGAGCTATTTCAACGAACTCGACACCTATGCAGAGGTAAAGGGTTTGGACGCTCAGGCCATCATTCAAGGTGTAGGTCTTGATCCGCGTATCGGCACACACTACAACAACCCTTCATTTGGTTATGGCGGTTACTGCCTGCCGAAGGACACGAAGCAGCTGTTGGCCAACTATCAGGATGTGCCACAGCAGATGATGACAGCCATCGTGGAGAGCAATCGCACAAGAAAGGATTTCATTGCCGACCGTGTATTGCAAATGGCTGGCTACTACAGCTATTCGAATCGCATTCGTTGGAATCAAGCCATCGAGAAGGAGGTGGTGATTGGCGTGTTCCGCTTGACGATGAAGAGCAATTCAGACAATTTCCGCCAGTCCTCCATTCAAGGCATCATGAAACGTATCAAAGCGAAGGGTGCTCAAGTCATCATCTACGAACCGACCTTGGAAGACGGAACGACGTTTTTTGGCTCAAAGGTGGTCAATGACCTCGCTAAGTTTAAGGAACAATCGCAAGCCATCATTGCCAACCGCTACGACACTTGCCTGGATGACGTACAGGAGAAGGTTTATACACGTGACATCTTCCGCAGAGATTAATTGGCGATTATTAGAGGCTATTAATTGAGGTTAAGAGATTATCAGAGAAAATCATAATAAGAAGATCAAATTAAGATGCAAAAGACTATTTTCACCTTCTTGATGCTGGCAGTATGCTGCTTAGCATGGGGACAAACATATGAACTGCGTCTGCTCAATCATTGGGACAATCCAAACGGTACCGTGGAACGAGGCTTTGCTGGCCATTCCATTTGGAAATGGGAAGAGATTCCTGCTGGCAAGGGCTCCATTCCTAAAGCACTAAAAGAGCGTTATGAGGAGTATGGCCGCATCAACAAAGCGTATGGAATCAACGGAACTGTGCTCAACAACGTCAACGCCAAACCTATTGCTCTCTCGTCAGATATGCTGAAAAAGACCGCTAAGATTGCAGACGTGTTGCGACCCTATGGTATCAAGGTCTATCTCTCTGTTAACTTTGCTTCCCCAAAGGCATTGGGTGACCTTGATACGGCCGACCCGTTAGATGCAAGAGTGCCTCTATGGTGGCAAAAAAAAGTAAAGGAAATCTATCAGCTTATTCCCGATTTCGGAGGATTCCTTGTGAAGGCCAACAGTGAAGGTGAACCTGGTCCTATGGATTATGGGCGTACTCATGTGGATGGTGCCAATATGTTGGCAAATGCCCTAAAACCCTTTAACGGCATCGTGATGTGGCGTGCTTTTGTCTATTCGGCAAAGGGTCCTGGCGATGTCCAGAAAACTCCAGAACAGCGTGCTTATGAGGGTGATCGTGCGAACCAAGCATACGAAGAATTCGTCCACTTTGATGGACAGTTTGCAGACAATGTCATCATCCAGATTAAGAACGGTCCTATTGATTTCCAACCTCGTGAACCCGTATCTCCTCTCTTCTTTGGCTTGAAGAAGACAAAGATGATGGTGGAGTTCCAGATAACTCAGGAATACACGGGCGAAAGCATTCATACTTGCTTCTTGGCACCCATGTGGCGTGAGTTCTTCGACACGTTGAAGAGAGCACAAAGTGACATGCCTAATTTCGTGGGAATGGCTGGCGTAGCCAACATAGGCGACAGCCCAAACTGGACAGCCAACGACCTCGCAATGGCCAATTGGTATGCTTTTGGACGATTGGCCAATGATGTGAATGTGTCTTCAAAGACAATCGCAGAGGATTTTCTCAAAGACTATTACAAGACAGATAAACAGGAATTCATCTATCCGATGACCCAACTCTTGCTGAAAAGCCGTGAGGCAGTGGTGGATTACATGATGCCACTCGGACTTCACCATATCTTTGCAGGTGGTCACCACTACGGCCCTGAACCCTGGTATGCACCTCGTGGCTCTCGTGAAGATTGGCTACCACGCTTCTATCATCGTGTGGACACTATTGGCATTGGTTTTAACCGTTCTGATCATGAGGAACCTTGTTTAGCTGGAAATATTGGCTCCAACAACGTTAGTCAATATCCTGAGCCTTTGTGTACATTATATAATAATATAGGCACTTGTCCAGAAAATCTCATCTTATGGTTCCACCATGTGAGCTGGGATGAAACGATGAGCAACGGTTTATCCCTGTGGGACAACCTTTGCTACGCCTATGATCGAGGTGTGCGTCAAGCCAATGAATTTGTGAAGACCTGGGAAGCAATGAAGCCATACGTACCTGTTGAACAATATGAAGAGCAACTGTGGCGCTTCCAGCGTCAAGCCAAAGACTCCCAATGGTGGCGCGATGCCTGCCTGCTTTACTTTCAGACATTCTCGCATCGTCCTTTGCCACCTGACAGCCCAGCCTTCTATTTCACCTTAGAGCAAGTGATGAACTATCATCTGCGGATGGATAACTATACAGCAGCTGACCCGGCGAAGTTGCCTTAGTGATTTCTGGAACATCGGGTTCCTTGAGCCCTTCAGGGTTACCTCCATTGATATCCAACGTGATGGTGCCGTTTTGGTGTTCCACAATGTTGTCAATGGTTTGTTGTAGCATTTCCCCTCTAAAGACGCTGTAGGAGGACATTTCCGTAATATTCTTGTCACTCGGATAGAGGTCGCCATGTTGTGACAGTGCCCATGCCTTCGTCCATGCCTCATCGGTCATTTCATCATCTTGCTTGCGGGCAGGAATCAGTTCGCCGTCAGCAGGAACTAAGGTGATGCGCTGATGGTATTGGTTCGTGTTGATGTTGTTGTTTCTCCAAGAAGTAGCATTATAATCGACATGCGTAATCATTAATCCGTGATTCCATCCATAAATCCGTTGCTGATAATCGACTTGCCATCCGATATAAACATCGGTGCCAAGATTCTGGCGATTCTCCAAGATGAAGTATTCGTTGAGATTGGCCTTATTCATCACCTTATATCCCACGCCTCCCTTTTCCAGAGGATGAAGGGTTAAACTGTAAGCATCATCGGGATTTAACTCCACCAAAGACCTCCAACCAAAGAAGTCACGTTCATAAGCCGAGAGTTCCACGGGCTCCTTTCCACCCTGTTTGTAGCACCCGGCATCCATGACGTCCCAATAATCCAAACCATAGGCAACATCGTTGGTGTCATAGAAGTCTGGCAATCCCATCCCATGACACAATTCGTGGATGCAACTACCGATGCCGTCCATTTCATCAAACAATAACTCATTGGAACAGCCATAAGCCGCGAAAGTGACGGATGAACCTCCGCTTCTCACCGTGAGGGGCGAGACGCTTTCCTTTGGCCAAATGACGTCATCGGGGGCGCCTTCCTGATTCTGCCCTTGGCCTGCATAAATGAAAAAAACAATATCAACTATCCCGTCGTGGTTGTTGTCATAAAGGCTCCAGCCAGTATTGCTTCCGTCTTTCGCAGCTAGACAAGCCTCCTGATACAACTCGGCAATATGAATATCATTTGCCCCGTATCTGTTATCTGCACCATAATAGGTGTAACTTTTGGAGAGCGTCACAGGACCGATGATGTCAAATTGGGGAGTGAACAGCCCGTCTGAATTATTGCGGAAGTATTCTTTGACAGAGCAAGCATTATCGGCAGGTTGTACACCTTTCCCTGCATTGAAAAAGTCATGATAGAGTGCCTTGACCTTTTCATCGTTCTTGCCTACTTTGAAAGACAAATCAGTAAATTGTACCAGAATCACAGGCACTTTGGGTGACCCCATGCAAGTCAACGGTGCAGTAGCTGTAGAACCAACCTTTCGGATGTCCTCTTTGAAAGAATAAAGACTCTTATCTGTCACGTTCTCAATGTGTCCGCGCTGACTCCAAAACGCTCTTTGTGCTCTTGCGCTCACAACAGACAGCCAAAAGACCATCACCCATATACATATTCTATGTATCCTGATACACGTCTTATACATCTTGGCTGTTTTCCTTCTTCAATTTCCTTATCTCTTTCTTCTTGAGCCACCACATCACCCCAACGACGATGCTGATGATGACCAATGCATAAGCGATGAAAGCACCTATGCTCAGTGCTGTTGGTGTGGCGACTTTAACCACCAGTACAGCCGCTTCACCCTCCCAGCGTTCAGGATTATAACTGGCTTGCAGGGTGATTCTGTAGGTACCTGTTGAGAGGTTTGACAATTGAATGGGTTGTGCATTGTCTGTCACAATCCAAGGCTCGTCAGGATTCAGACGATAACGATACCACACGATTTCTCCGCTCCGATAGGAAGGAACGGCATACATGATGGTGAAGGTGTTCTGGTCGCGCGTCAGGTGCAATTCCTGGGTTTGAAACAGCGTCTGTTCAAGAATGCCTGACCCGTCATTCGGCTTAACGTATTGTCCATTTACGTAGAGATTGAGGAAGTAGGGTTTCAACCTATCTTTGGACAAGACGAATGATGTGGGAGTGAAACAAACCAATCCTTTGTAGGAACCTAGATAAATAAAGCCATTTTTGTCAATATAACCAGATGAATAGTTGAGGTAGGGTGAAGGCAAACCGTTAGCCATAGTCATGTGGTTGACAACCTTCTTGTTGAGGTTGTAACTGTATAGGCCGTTGAACGTGCTAATCCACAAACGATGATGCATGTCTTCCAAAATGTTCGTCACAGTCTCGTGCTGTAATCCCAGCGATTCAGACTGTTGCCGCGTCTCGCCCGTCTTGTCATTGTATGCGACAAGACCATGAAGGTCGGTGCCCACCCAATAGGTGCCCTTCGAATCCTGCATGATGACTGTAGTGCACGGATAGGAGAACGGTGTCCGTTCAGCCTTCCATTGTCCTTTCTTCTTCTGTATCTTCCAAAGCCCCTTGTCGAAGGTTGTCACCCACACGTTGCCCTGTTTGTCTGCAAAGAGATGATGGGCATATGTGTTCGTCATCTCAGGCATTATGATGAAAGCCTCCTCCTTCGGGTCGAAGATGTAAACCCCTGATGATGAACTGACAAAGATTGTGCCATCCTGCTGGCACATGCTGATGCCGCTAATCATACGCCCTTCTGCCGTCTTGTTGGTTTTCCTATATCGTTGAATTAACTTCATGCCTTTGGTGTCCACTACATAAATACCGTTGGTAATGCTTGACAGCCAAAGATTGTCCCCCACCATCATCAATGACTGAATGTTGAACGGTTCATCTTCTGCCCCCCAGTTGATATTGGCTTTGTGCAGTACACTATTATCCCTGTCCATCAAATATAAGCTACCATCCTCGCTGCCCACCCACAAGTGGCCGTCATTATCCTCACACAGTTCACGGAATACGTCAATATCATCTGTATTGTTTTCTGGCATAAACACAGAGAAATTCTGGGGTGAAGGGCTGATGCGGTTCAAGCCTCCAAAGAAGGTGCCGACCCACACACCGCCTTCTTCATCCTGAAATAAGGTGTGCACAGCATTATCCGACAGTGAGTTGATGGACGCACTTGATTGGCGGATGCTACTAATGTGACCATCTAACATGCGATAGATAACCACACCTCGTTCTGTCCCCACCCACAGTTCATCGCCGTTGGGCGTGATGGAAGTGTGCCCGACGATGGGTGTACCCTCATCATCGTGAGTCATCAAAATATTTGAGGTCAAGTCCTTGGGTGAGAACAAGAACACACCGTTCTTGTAAGTCACCAAAGCCAGTTTCCCATTTCTCATCTCCGTGATACTCACCAAAGCCGTCACCCTCTCCACTTCCTTAGGCTTCCCATCGTAAGAATGCAGATGGCGGTTAGACGGGTCATATCGATACAGCATTCCGTTGTTGTCGCCAAACCATACGGTACCTTCCTTCGTTATCGTCATGCAGCTGGGTGACATTACGCCATCGCCGATGCATTCAGCCGACTTTTTCTTCACGTCAATCCGATATGCCTTGCCACTCATGAGAACCCATAGAAATCCATCTTTGTCAAACTTGATATAATGTACAGCGGGGTTTTTTGGAATTCCCTGAGCCTCAAAACGATGCATGGTTTCTGTTATCATTTCAAACATATATATGCCCTTCCTCGTACCAATCCACAAGTTTTTATCCGTCGACGCCTCCAGCGACAATACGCGACCGTAATATCCACCCAACCCTTCCTCGTCAGGGACATAATAAGGGTGCATGTGGTTGCCGTCGAACGCATAAAAGCCCATTGATGTACCAATCCAAATGAAACCATTGATTTGCGTAAGGCATGTGTTGCCACGCACCATCAAATCATCGGTCTTTCCGAAATTCTTGATGAAATGCTCCTCTTGGGCATTTATCATCAACGCCAGCACCATCATCACGTTAAACAAGATCGTTCTTTTCATGTTTTCTATCATGTATCTTTTAAGAATATCAAATTGTCAAACTTAGGATTATCAGATTGTCATAATCATTATACAAATGCCGTTCATCCTCCTCGAGTCTCATCTGAAACCAACCCTCATCCTCTTCGTGTACCACCTCGTTGCCTTACTGCCTCATACAGTAGAATAGCTGCACTCACACTGACATTCAGCGAATCCAAACGCCCCAGCATGGGAATCCTGATGTGAGCGTCAGCCGCCTGTCTCCACGCCTCTGTCAGTCCTGTCGCCTCCGTTCCCATCACAATGGCTGTTCCACCTTTCATGTCCACATCGTAGTATAGTTCCGAATCCTGCAACTGCGCTGTCAGAATCTGGATGCCATGTGCCTTCAGGAATCTGATGCACTCCTCGCTTCCACATGCCACGCAAGGAACAGTGAACACAGCTCCAATTGAACTTCTGATGAGGTTGGGATTCCATATATCCGTCAGCGGATCACACACCACCATGGCATCCGCTCCTGCCGCATCTGCACTTCGTAGAATTGCCCCTAAATTTCCGGGCTTTTCCACATGCTCCACCACCACGATCAATGGATTCTCCCTCAGTTTCAACTCATCCAGCCGTCTCTCCTCACTCTTTACCACAGCTATCACGCCTTCCGTTCCACCTCGATATGCCATCTTCTCATACACCGCTCTCGTCACTTCCGTCACCATCAACCCTCTCATCTCATCGTTCCATCCATCCATCTCCTCACACACAAACACCTCCTTTACATCCATCCCCGCTTCCACACAATGCTCCAATTCCCTTCGGCCCTCTACGACAAACAACCCTGTCCGCCTTCTCTCAGCCGACTTCTGCTGCATTGTCACCACAGCCTTCACTCGTGGGTTCTGTACACTCGAAATCACCATATCTTTCATTCCTCATGCCTTTAAGAATTACAAAGTTACCCCTTTCCTTGGAATCCTCCAAATTTTTTTCAAAGAAAAAGCGACAAAGCCCCCAATCTAAGGATGTTTTTTTTCTTTTCCGCTGCAACCAGGGGGCCTCAGCCGTTTTTCACTCCTTCTCCTGCAACGGGGTCGCCGAACGGTCAATCAGGTTCTGGTGCTTTTCAATTCTGTTCATGTTCTGTAACACTTCAGACCGTTTGCTGATTGGAATGTGAAAAAGACTGTGTTTTGTTTGGTGGTGTGAGAAGAAAGATGTATCTTTGCAAAAGAAAACATATACGATGAAAAATGAAATGACACACTGATTCTTGAAATGATAGAATTGCCGTGTCTGATAATTAATAGGAGAAAATAGTCATAATGAGAAAATTGCTTGTATTATCATTCCTTATGTTGTCTGCGCTCACGCTTTGTGCGCAGCGGATTGACTCGCGCCTCACCTCATTGGTGTCGCGCCCGTCGCTTACCACCCACCGTGCGCAGGCTGTGGCACCCCGCAAGTTCGACCCTGAGGCTGTGTTGCGCGACATCAGCGTGACCTTCAACCCCGACAGCACCATCGCGTCGCTTTCAGCCATCGCCCGCATGAAGAAAGGGGTGGTGTGTCCGACCGAGAAGATTGAGGCGCTGGGCATCAAGGTCAACGACGTGATTGGGGCGCTTGCCCTGCTCACTGTGCCTGCCGACCGGCTCTATGCCCTCGAAGGGGTGGAGGAGATTGACCATGTGGAGGCTGACCAGATGAATGAGGTGATGACCGACAAGGCTCGCCAGAAGACGGGGGTGGATGTGTTGGGTGGCACGGCTGCCGATGTGATGGTGGGGGAGAAGATGGTGTCTGCGTGGGAGGCGGAAGGACTGCCACAGGCCTATACGGGCAAGGGTATTGTGGTGGGCATCGTGGATACAGGCATTGACTTCAACCACATAGCCTTCAAGGATCAGGACGGAAACTCGCGTGTGAAACTGGTTTATACAGGCGAGGAAGAACTGAAGAAGTATGAAACGGCAGAGGACATAGCCCAGCTTACGACCGACCATACAGGGACGTCGCATGGCTCTCACGTTGCCGCCATAGCTGCTGGCAGCGCTGTCCCCTCCTATACCGTTCGTCCCGTGCAGGGCATGGCTCCAGAGGCCGACCTCGTGCTGTGTGGCTTGGGCAAATCCCTTACCGACTCGCGCATCATCAAGAGTGTCATCTGCGCACGATGTTGGCCAACAACTTGAGAATGTATGACGGTGGCACGTATACGGGCAGAAGATTCGCATGATTTGCAATAAGGACAACACGTTCTTTGCCACGCCAGCCGTGCCTGGCAACTTCACGGCGGGCAATG
>CADCQH010000067.1 GCA_902803605.1 uncultured Bacteroidales bacterium
ACATTCAGCAGCTTCGCAAGAATGAGCGCGTCCCCGAACGTGTCAACTTCTCCCTCCTCTGGCAATATTATGTGAAAGGAAAGAAAACATTCAAGGATTTAATGGGATGACGATTCCAGCAAGGTGTTGCTGAACAGAGGGCATGAAGATGAAGTGTTGACAGAGCCTGCAAATCATTTGTAAACTCCTTTTTCTTTTTTTTCATAAAAGTTTGTTAATGTGAAATAAAAGCTCTACCTTTGCGAAAGTTAACAAATCTCTTTATGAAAAGATTCTCTTTGTTCTTATCGTTCGCTGTGATGCTGTTCCCTTTTCTGCCTTTGAGCATGAGAGGACAGGAACGTGTCGTGCAGATGCCCAATCGTGACCAGCTGATGTCTGCCCATGTCAGGGTGTTGTTTCAGGACAGCGAGGGTTATATGTGGTATGGGATGAAGTCGGACGGACTTTATCGTGATGACGGCTATCACCTCACGTCGTTCCGTGCGGATTTCCTGCATCCAGAGGTGCAGATGAACAACAATATCATGGCGCTCTGCGAGGATAAGTTCAACCGCATCTGGATAGGCACGAAGCGTGGGTTGTACATCCTCGACAAACGTGATTACAGCATTCGCCCGACAGGCGACCAAAAATTGCAGATATGGACGATAGAAGCCCTGAAACCAAGTCTTGGAGATTCGGTGTGGGCATATGCCAACAAACACCTGCTGGTGTATGACCGTAATGGGACGTGCATTAGGCAGACACCTATGGAGAGCAATCCGCTGGTGACACCCAGTCGAAAGGAAATAACCGACAAACGGGGCAATGTGTGGCAGATAGATGATTTCGGCATTCCAACGATAAAGACACATCCAGCGCTGAGAATGAAGGAGGTGAACCTGGACACGCTGTCCTTGCAATACATGGTGCCTACTAGTCGTGCTGGTGCGCTGCCACCAGGCCAAAAGGCACACGTCGTATGGAACGATAAAAACGGAACTAAGTGGATTGCCACCAATAGTGGGTTGTCGATGGTGCGTCCTGATAGCGACCTTGAAGAGGTGGGACCTTATTTCGGAGTGGTCAATGCGCTTACGCCTGCGGAGGACGGTTCTGTCTATATGAATACAGAATGGCAGGGACTCATCAACTACAAAAACGGGGGAATTACCCAAATGGACACAACCATACGGAATGCTTCTGCGCTATTTCTGGATAAGAAGGACCTTTGGATATGCACCTCTGATGGAAGGCTGCTGTTGTATGATGTGGAGAAGAAGCAGATAGATGACAAGTCAGCCACCTGTTGTCTGAGAGGCGATGCTCCATGGGGGCTTGTAGTGCTCAAGGGCTATGTGTGGGTGTTGTTCAATCAGCGCATCCTCCTCTATTCGCCCACCAAGAACGTGTTGCACCATATCTTCCCCTCCGACCTTGACCCACAACCCTTGTTCTTCAATGGGCTTTATACTGATGGCGATAGCCGACTCTTTCTGGAATGCGAGGAGAAAGCCTACGAACTCCTGATTACGTGCGATACTGTGTCGAAGAACGTGGAGGCGAAAGCCACCTTGTCTGCTTATCAAACCATTCACGGCACCTATTGTGTTGGCCTAAATCCACATCAATTACACCTGAAAGCTGATGAGCGGGTCGTGCATCTTTTCTTCACCACTTTCGACCATTTGAACACGAAGCACATTCGCTACGCCTTCAGACGTAAGGGTGAGACAGAATGGCAATATCTTGGGTTGGGGGACAATGATGTGCTGATTACCAAACTCTCCAACGGAGATAATGTTGTGGAGGTGAAAACCACAAATTCCGATGGTGAATGGGGCGAGGGAATCACAACCATTACCATTCATTGCGACAACTATTGGTGGGAAACTACTTGGGCGTGCATCGTCTTTATCGTTTTGGCTGCAGCGCTGATAGCCTTCTTCATCTGGCTGTCTCGAAAACTGAAACTGACACGACGCCACAAGAAGCAGTAAACAATCGTCAGCAAAAGGACATAGCAAAGCAGTGTGATAAAGATGTTGGGATGCCATGAGATGGTGGAGAAGGGTAGGGACGAGAGCCATTCCACTATGTTGTTCATGGTGCTGGCTGTCCAATTCAGCAGGTCAGTGAGGAGGTCGTTGATGGGGTCACACCACAGGAAGAGCCACCAAAGGATACTTGTCCCAATCAGCAGATAGACAAGGGGAAAAAGCAGGAGGTTGCTGATGGGCGAGATGAGGGAGAATTGTCCAAAGTGGTGTGCGACCAACGGGGTTGTGAAGAGGGTGCTGATAAGGGAGATGGCGATGATGGTGATGAGCCACATGAAACGAATGGTTCTGCTGGAACTGGTACACAAGACGACGATTTTTTTACTCAAGAGACTGATGCCTCCGACTGCCAGAAAAGAGAGTTGGAAGCCAATGTCGTGCAGATAAAACGGATTGAGACATAGCATGATGGCAAAGGCGAGGGAACAGCCGTTGATGGAAATGGGTTCCCGATTGAGAAATTGGCAAAGCAACAGGATGGTGAACATGATGGTGGCACGAACCAACGAAGGTGATAAACCAGTAAGGAACGCATAGCCCCAAAGGGCGGCTATGATGCAGAGATTGCTGACCCATTGCCATCGGAAGGGCAGAAAGGATTTGAGGAGAAACATCTGCATCATCAGGACGATGATGCCTACATGAAATCCTGAAAGCGCAAGAATATGACTGATGCCGGCATGGGAGTAGGCGGTGCGGGTGTCAGACGATAGGTCAACCTTGCGACCGATGGTCATCGCCTCAATGATGCTACCCGCTTCTTCATTGATGCCTTGCTCTTCGTAGATTTTGTGAAGATTCTCCTGCATGTTTTTGGCAGTAAGGAGAAGAGACGTGCCTGTGCGTCGAGGACTCACTTTCCATCGATGACGGGGAGCGTATGCTGTGGCGCAAATGTCATGATGGAAGAGGTAGTTGTTGTAAGTCCTGAAAGTGTCGTTCTCGCAATGATGGGTGGCATGAAGATGTCGGACGTTGGCATAGATGGTGTCACCTAAAGAAAGATCTTGCGGCTGGCTTCCTGCCTCATTTTGCCGATTTCCCAACACTTTCTGCCGGTTCCCTATATATACTATAATGTGTGTGCCGTTTTCCTGCTCGAGTTCGAGTGCCCACGAATGTGCCTTCTTTCGAGGTTGTTCGACTAAAGTGCCCCATACATAAGTGGAGTCAGCGGGAATCCCGTTTTCGATGTGGCGATATTTGCCGGTGTAGAAGGTCATACCGATAAGAAAGAAGAGCATCATCGCCACGATGCCGAACGTGCCCTCTCTTTGGATGTGGGGATGCTTGACCAAGAAAAACGAGAAGGCTAAAACTACGCAACAGAGAATGAACAACACCTCTGTGTCCATGTGCAGGATAAAGAGATTCGCCCCAATCATCCCTGATGTGAAGGGAATGATGAGGCGAATGAGGGGATAACTCTGCCAATTCATCAGAGGCGTTTTAGTTCCTTAATCCTTTCTTCTGGTTGTTCGGCTCCGAATACATAACTGCCAGCCACAAGCACATCGACACCTGCTTCGACAAGACGATGACCTGTCTGCCCATTGACTCCTCCATCCACTTCGATGAGCGCATGACTGTTGGTTTTGATGATGAGTTCCTTGAGCCGGCGAACCTTCTCGATGGAGTGCTCAATGAATTTCTGACCTCCGAATCCAGGATTGACTGTCATAAGAAGCACCATGTCAACATCTTGAATGATGTCTTCGAGTACATTGACAGGAGTATGGGGATTGAGGGTCACACCTGCCTTCATGCCTGCATCGTGTATCTGTTGAATGGTACGGTGGAGATGGGGACAAGCCTCATAGTGTACGTTCATCATGTATGCTCCGAGGGCTTTGACCTGCTCAGTGAACTTGCCTGGGTCAACAATCATCAGGTGTACGTCAAGAGGTTTCTTGCAAATCTTGGCGACTGCTTCGAGCACAGGAAAACCAAAACTGATGTTTGGTACGAACACACCGTCCATCACGTCAAGGTGGAGCCAATCGGCTTCACTGCGGTTAATCATGTCGATGTCCTTGGTCAGGTTGGCAAAGTCAGCCGCCAAGAGAGATGGAGATACTTTAGTCATATTCAGAGTTTTTTCATTTTTACTTTAACGTGAAACTGGTTTGTCCAATCATCTGCTTGTCGCAGAAGATGAAGAGTTTGTAGGTGCCTGCCTCCAAAAACTCCGTCACATCACTGTACATCGTCACTTTCTCTTCCTCACCCGTGTAGTCGATGTATTTCTTTTCTGTGTATTCGAGTTGGGTGTTCTCGTAGGCGAATGTGCCCTTCACTCCCATTACCGAATTGTCAGGTTTGAGGATGCGGGCATACACGATGCGCTGTCCGTTTTGTGCAGTCACGTTCTTTACGATGGTGAATCCGAAAGCGAATTTTTTCACGTCCTTCACCTTCTTGGCATCCTTGCTCTTCTTGTCCTTAGGTGTCACCCAGAAGCCAGTTGCATCCAGCTGGGCTGCAATGTTCACCTTGTCCTTCAACTCGTTACGTTCAGAGGAAAGGTTGCTGATTTGCGTGTTTGCCTGAGTGATTTGCTCTTTGATTTGGGTGTTTTCCTCATTGAGCGACTGGTTGATGCGATTGAGCGAATCCACCTGCATGATGTAACTCTTCAGCACCTCTCTCAATGAGGCAATTTCTGCCTTCAAACGCTTGATTTCAGTAGCATCGGTCGCTTTCGTCCGTTCCAGTTCTTCCAGTAATTGCTGGGTGTGGCGACGCTCATTTTCTATCTGTGCAATGAGGCTATCGTTGCTCAGTTGGCTTTGCAGCATCTCATATTGGAGGTCGAAATCCTTGTATTGACTTTCCATCTCCTGCTTCTCCAATTCAGCCAGTTCCTTCAAGTCCTCATTCTCCTGCAAGAGTGGTTTGGTGTAGAATTGGTGGTAGGTGAGCACTGCTGCTGCGATAGCGATGAGTGCCAACACCACACCAATCACGATGAGGAGGATGTTGTTCTTCTTCGCCTGTTGTTCTGCTTGTACGTTCGTTTGTTCGTCCATATCTTTTTGATGCTTTTTCCTTATTCTTTGCAAAGGTAAGGAATAATTATCATTTATCGTTTATCATTTATCAATTAAATTCACTACCTTTGCAAAAAATAAGTAGAAGTACATGCTGAAAAGAGTGATTACGCCACAGGAATTGGCGATAGCGAAGAAAGAGTTTGAAGAATGCAGGAATGTGGTGGTAGTGTGCCACACATCGCCAGATGGTGATGCGATTGGCTCGTCGCTGGGATTGTATGAATACCTGAAAAGAAAGGGAAAGCAGGTGACGGTTATCGTGCCGAATTATTTTCCCGACTTTCTTCATTGGATGAAGGATGCGGACAAGATTGTACGTTTTGACCGTCAGAAAGTGGCTTCTTACACAGCACTGAAGATGGCCGACCTCATCTGTTGTCTGGATTTCAATGATATGAAGCGGATTGATGACTTGGGCGTTGCAGTGCAGCGGATGCGTTGCAAACGTCTGCTCATTGACCATCATCTTGATCCTAATCGTCAGCAGTTCGGACATCTCATCTCTCACCCAGAACTGAGCAGTACGAGCGAATTACTGTTTCGTCTGCTCGATGCGATGGGAGAAACGAAGAACTTGACTTATGCTGCTGCTGAAGATCTCTATTCGGGCATAGCGACCGATACCGGATTCTTTTCGTTCAATAGTAATGACCCAGACCTCTTTGTGATTGTCAGCGAATTGCTGAGAAAGGGTATAGACAAAGACCGCATCAATCGTAACATTCAGAACAACTATTCAGCTGACCGTCTGAAGTTTATAGGGTATGTACTGTATGAGAAGTTGCAGGTGTTCCCCGATTTGCACGCCTCATTGTTTGCTATCAAGAAGGAGGAATTGGAACAATTCCACTATATGAAAGGCGATATGGAAGGTGTAGTGAATATGCCCCTGCAAATCAAGGGACATAAGTTGAGCATTGCTTTGAGAGAGGATACGGAACGACCGCTCATCAGGGTATCGACGCGTTCAGTGGATGACTTTCCTTGCAACGAGTTCTGTGAGCAGTTCTTCAATGGTGGAGGTCACAAGAATGCGGCTGGCGGCACGTTGGAGTGTTCGATGGAGGAGGCGATGGACATCACCCTGAAAGCATTGGAGGCTTGGAGGGAAAGGCTTGAAGATACCCCAAAAACGGTGGCTGACAACACGGAGAAAAACCAATAAAATCAAAACCATAAAAAGATGAAGAAAAGTATATTGTTTCTGTCCACGCTGCTGGCAACCTTGAACGTGTCGGCACAAGTGGCGAGTGTGGCGAGTCCTGATGGACGCCTCCTTGTGAATATAGATGTGAAGGGAGGAAAACCTTTGTATGAAGTGAAGTACGAGGGCAAGCAGGTGCTGGATGAAAGCCCGCTTGGCTTTGTGGCCGACAACGGCGATTTCACACAGGGCATCACCTTCGACAGTAAGAAAGAGGAACATCTGGTGTTCGATTATGAGATGTCACGCTCGAAGTTCAGTCATGTGCATGTGGATGCCAATCAGTTGGTGGTGACCTTGAAGAATGCACAAGGGAATGCTTATGATGTGGATTTTCGTGTGAGCAACAACGATGTGGCATTTCGATACGTCATTCCTAATCATCCGAGCCGTCGCAACGAGAAGAAGTTTTCCATTCGTATCATGAAGGAAGCAACAGGTTTTGATTTTCCAAATCAAACGACCACATTCCTCACACCTCAGTCGGACGCTATGATTGGCTGGAAAGGAACAAAACCCAGTTATGAAGAAGGTTATGGCTATGATGAACCCATGAACAAGAGGAGCGGATACGGACACGGATACACGTTCCCCTGCCTCTTCCACGTGAAGGCCGCAGACAAGAACGACAAGGACGCTTGGGCGTTGGTGTCGGAAACGGGTGTAGATTACCGTTACTGCGCTTCTCGTCTGTCCGATATGAAGGGTGACGGCCTCTATACGTTGGAGTTCCCAATGCCAGAGGAAAACAGCGGGAATGGTACCGTTGAACCCGCTTTTGCCTTGCCTGGTGCGACCCCTTGGCGCACGATAACGGTGGGTACCTCGCTGAAACCTATCGTGGAGACGACCATTCCTTGGGATTATGTGGAGCCGAGATATGACACCCCTCATCATTATGAATATGGAAAGGGTACGTGGAGTTGGATTGTGTGGCAAGACAACTCTATTAATTACGATGACCAAGTGAAGTACATCCAGTTGTCGAAGGCGATGGGCTTCAAGTATGTGCTTATAGACAACTGGTGGGACACGAACATTGGCACTGAGAAGATGGAGCAGTTAGTGAAGTATGCCCAGAGTCAGGGAGTGGATGTGTTCTTGTGGTACAGTTCCAGCGGTTGGTGGAACGACATTGAACAAGGCCCCATCAATGTGATGAGCGACCCAGTCAAGCGCAAGCAATATATGCGATGGATGAATCTTATCGGCGTGAAGGGTATCAAGGTGGATTTCTTTGGTGGAGACAAACAGGAAACAATGCGTCATTATGAGCAGATACTTTCTGATGCTGACGACAACCACATTATGGTCATTTTCCACGGATGCACCATTCCTCGTGGTTGGGAAAGAATGTACCCTAACTATGTGGGAAGTGAGGCAGTGCTGGCTTCAGAAAACATCTACTTCTCACAGGGGGCTGCCGATAAGGAGGCAAAGGATGCAGCAACGCATCCCTTCATCCGTAATGCCATTGGTTGTATGGAGTTTGGTGGCTGTTTCATGAATCGTCACATCCGCAAGGGCAATAAGGGAGGAAACATCCGAAAGACGTCTGACTGTCACGAATTGGCAACCTGCATCCTCTTCCAAAACCCCATTCAGAACTTCGCTATCACACCAGAGAATCTTCCTACAGAAGCGACCAAAGATATGAACCCTTCTGAGCCAGGTGCTCCTGCTCCTGCTATCAGTATGGATTTCCTCAGAGATGTGCCCACCACTTGGGATGAAACTGTATTCATCGACGGTTATCCTGGCAAATATTGTGTGCTTGCCCGTAGGAATGGTGACACTTGGTACATCGCAGGCAATAATGCCACAGGTGCACCCCTTACGCTAAAACTCAATCTTTCGATGTTGGCAAAGGGCGACCAAGTGACGTTGTATAGTGACAACCTCAAAGACAGAGAACCTCAAAAAGCAAACATGAAGGTCAGCAATCCAAAAGCAGTCACGGTCACGATGGTTGATCAAGGAGGATTTGTGATTGTGAAATAGTAATAATAAAAGTGAAGGACTTAGGTTCTTCACTTTTATTATTATGTCTTTTATTGTTTAGCCGTCATTTAGGCTTGTATTATTAAGACCTTTGTTCATTATCCTTCCCGAAAGAAATCCAGCATCTCGAAGATTTCCTCTTTGGTGGCTGTCTGATTGATGCGGATGTCACCAATATTACCCAAGAGGGTGAAATTAATGATGCCTGCTGTATTCTTCTTGTCGTGGGTCATGTAGGCATACAGTTCCTCATAATCATCACAGGTGATGGGCAGCGTTCCGTAGTTTTCTTTGATGAAACGGACGGCTTGACGCATCTTGTCAGTTGGAAACCCCGTCTTGATACACGAGAGATAGAGTTCGCAAATAAGTCCCCAAGCCACAGCATAACCGTGCAAGTAAGGCTTGCGGCTGAGTGCCCAGCTTTCAAATGCATGTCCTGCTGTATGTCCGAGATTCAAAGCCTTACGGATGCCATGTTCCAATGGGTCTTCTTCCACGATACGTTCCTTGATGGCAACCGATGTGCCGACCATCTCCCCTAAATGTATGTAATCCACCTCGTTGAGGTTAAAATTGAGCAGTTCAGCGAAGTTCTTGTCATTCGAAATCAATCCGTGTTTCAGCATCTCTGCATAGCCAGAAAGGATATTCTCTTGGTCAAGGGTTTTCAAAAATTCCGTGTCGAGAATGACTATTTCTGGGGCATTGAACACACCAACCTCATTCTTCAACCCATTGAAGTTGATGCCCGTCTTGCCGCCTACACTCGCGTCCACCATACTCAGGAGGGTGGTGGGCACATTGATGTACTTGATGCCCCGTTTGAACGTGCTGGCAGCAAAGCCTCCCAAATCAGTCACCATTCCACCTCCAAGATTCACCATCAACGAGTGACGTGTACCGCCTCCGTTGCCCAGTTCAGTCCACACCTTTGCCAGCGTTTCTAATGTCTTGTGCGTATCGGTCGCACCAATAATGATATGTATAGCTTCTTTCAGACAGGGGATGTCCTTGACCACAGGAAGACACAGCTTATGAGTGGTTTCGTCCATCAGCAGGAAAAGTTTGTCGTGTTTGACCTCTTCAACTGCAGCAGTCAATGTTTGTGTTATATCCGTTGAAATAGTTACCTTATTTGCCATTTTGGTGTAAATTTTGCTGCAAAGTTAAGGCTTTTCCATGAAAAAGCACTAACTTTGTACCATATTTAATAAGGAATAGTTATGATTAATGTGATTGACACCGATATTGAAGGTGTGAAGATTATTGAACCCAAGCTCTTTGGCGATGCCAGAGGGTATTTCTTTGAGTCATTCTCACAGCGTGAGTTTGAGGAAAAGGTGTGCAAGACCGTATTCGTACAGGACAATGAAAGTCAATCTGTGGCTGGTGTCGTACGTGGCTTGCATTATCAGAAGCCGCCATTCACACAGGCGAAGTTGGTGCGTGTGGTGAAGGGTGCCGTGTTGGATGTGGCTGTCGATATCCGTAAGGGGAGCCCTACGTTTGGCAAGCATGTGGCCACAGTGCTTTCAGCAGAGAATCATCTGCAGTTCTTTGTTCCTCGTGGTTTTGCGCACGGATTTGCCGTGTTGAGTGACGAGGCGGTTTTCCAGTATAAATGTGACAATTATTATGCTCCCCAAAGTGAGGGCGCAATTGCATGGGACGATCCCGACTTGGGTATTGATTGGCGGGTACCAACGGAGAACCGCATCCTCTCTGAGAAAGATGCGCACCACCCACGCTTGAAGGATGCCGAACTGGTGTTCGACATCAATGTGCCGATTTGATTATTTCTTTCTGGATGATTTATCCAGAACAATTCTGAGCGCAATTTTCCATGCGTTCTTGCCACCCATTAGGGTGTAGAGTCGAAGGCAATTTCCCACCATCTTCTGTCCGAAGGTTGGTGTGAAGTTGTCTTTTTTGAAGATGGTCAGCGCTTTGGATGCCATTTTGAACTTTGCGCACTTGCCTGTCATCTTTTCACGCTGTAGGTGTCCCAACAGAATGCTGGTACGCAGATAGAGGGGGTACATCAGCAGGTCGAGGTGTGGATAGAGGCACGCCAGATGCTGTGCGTGATAGTGGGACAGCGGTTGCAGGATGGACGATTGCAAATCGTTGATGGCTGCCGTCAACGTGCGGATGAGTTCCTTGTAATTCTTGGAAAAATCATCACCCATCACACTGTGCTCATGTACGTTGATTTCATGGAAAGCCTTTTCCCTGAACCACAAAATCTTGGGTTGGTGCAACATCATGCGCAATCCCAGTTCCCAATCGTCCCAAGTGCGGCAAGCCGTGTTCCAGGCACCGATAGACTTCAGGAAATCTGTGCGGAAAAGCATGTTCTGTGTACCCAGCACATCAGCATTAATCTGCACACGTGGGTCGTCTGAAGGGATGTAAGGACGAATATAAGCCTTGCCGTTAATCACCCGCTTGGTTGGAATGGCGATGACGTCATAACCCTCCACGTTGGCACTATGGAAAGTGGACATGAAGTTGTAGTCAAAGATGTCATCGCTGTCGAAGAAATACACCCATTCCGTCTTGCACGACTTCAGACCTTTGTTTCGTGCAGCTGCAGCACCAGGGAAGGTTTCCCTGAGCAATGTCGTGTTCGGCCGGTTTTTGATGTATTGTTCACAGAATTGGTACGTACCGTCCGTACTTTCGTTGTCCACGATGATGACCTCCTTAGGAGCAATGCCCGATTTGAGGATGCTGTCAAGCGTCTTTCCGATGTGATCTCGTCTGTCCTTTACAGGGATGATAACGGTGATGTCCATATCGATATGAAATATTTTTGTTGCAAAGATACAGAATTTAAGTGAAAAGTCTAGAGTTTAGTGTTAAAAGTTAAAAGGGAAAGGTCAAAAAGAACGAAAAAACTCAAATATATTGTTTTTTTCCTTACTTAATCGTACCTTTGACCCGTAAAACAAAATATTTGAATTATGAATATAAGGAAAATCTTTGGGGTGGTACTGATGGTGATGTGTGCCATCACCATCAATATGTATGGACAGAATGAGGACTTACGTCAGAAGTACGATCGGCTGGCAACAGATGCAGATGCACACCCTGCTGACTGGAAGA
>CADCQH010000068.1 GCA_902803605.1 uncultured Bacteroidales bacterium
CATGTCCACCCGTGCCGGCAAGGACATCATCACCAAAGACCCCACCCATCCTGGCTCACTCGGCACTGCCATCTCTGAGGCTGTCGAGCTCGCCACCACCACCCCTAACTGCAAATACACGCTCGGCTCCGTGCTGAACCACGTGGGTCTGCACCAGACCATCATCGGCTTGGAGGCTGAGAAGCAGATGGAGATGGCCGGCGAATATCCCGACATGGTGATTGCCTGCTTCGGCGGCGGCAGCAACTTCGGCGGCATCGCCTTCCCATTCTTGCGCCACAACATCCTCGACGGCAAGAAGACCGAGTTCATCGCTGCCGAGCCTGACAGCTGTCCGAAGCTCACACGCGGTCAGTTCCGCTACGACTTTGGCGACGAGGCTGGCTACACGCCTCTGCTGCCCATGTTCACGCTGGGTCACAACTTCAAGCCCAGCAACATCCATGCAGGCGGTCTGCGCTACCACGGTGCAGGCGTCATCGTCTCTCAGTTGCTGAAGGACGGTCTGATGAAGGGCGTGGACATTCCTCAGCTGGAAACCTTCGAGGCAGGTATGCTCTTTGCCCGTACAGAGGGTATCATCCCTGCTCCCGAAAGCACTCACGCCATTGCCGCCACCATCCGCGAGGCCAACAAATGCAAGGAGACAGGCGAGGAGAAGGTCATCCTCTTCAACCTCTCTGGTCACGGCCTCATCGACATGCCAAGCTACGAAGCCTTCATCAACGGTGACCTGCAGAACTACACCGTCACCGACGAAGAAGTGGCAAGGAACATCGCAGAACTGGACAAACTCTAATGAATTTACATCATTTACTATTCACGTTATTGGTCTCTTGTGCCGCATCTGCTGTGGCACAAGAGACTTTTCGTTTCGGCACCAACGTCAACCCTCAAGGGGAGAAAATCGAGGTGGATTCACGTGGCTTCATCATCGGCGGCAAACATGTGCTGCCTGTGATGGGCGAAATCCACTATGCCCGTGTGCCTGAACAGGATTGGCGACGGGAGATTCAGAAGATGCGTGCAGGCGGCATCACGATTCTTTCCACCTATGTCTTCTGGATTCACCATGAGGAGGAAGAGGGACGATGGGATTGGGATGGCAACAAGAACCTGCGCAAGTTCATCGAAGTCTGTCAAGAAGAACAGATGCCCGTGGTGCTGCGCATCGGGCCTTTCTGTCATGGAGAGGTCTACCAGGGAGGCTTCCCCGTATGGTTGGCAGACAAGGCACAAAAGGATCCACAGCAATATAAACTGCGAACGACTGCCCTTGGTTTCATGGCCGCCACACGCAATCTCTACAACAACATCTTCGCACAAGTCAACGGCCTGCTTTGGAAAGATGGGGGTCCCATCGTAGGCGTGCAGATAGAGAATGAGTGCAGAGGCCCGTGGAGCTACTACATGGCGCTGAAAGATATGGCAACAGAAGCAGGTTTCGACACTCCCTTCTACACCCGAACGGGTTGGCCCAAACTGAACGGTGATGAGGAGTTTGGCAAAATGCTCCCGCTCTATGGCGACTATGCCGACGGCTTTTGGGACAGAGACCTCAAGGATATGCCTGGTGCATACAAGGACGCCTTCATCATGAAGGACACACGACTCTCTGCCGTCATCGCCACCGAAGCCCTCGGCACCCATCAAGACACCAAGATGAACACTCAAGACCTCTCCTACCCCTACCTCACCTGCGAACTGGGTGGCGGCATGATGCCCTCTTACCACCGTCGCATCAACATGAGCGGGAAGGAAGTGAAGCCCCTCGCCATCTGCAAGCTGGGTTCTGGCAGCAACCTCCCTGGTTACTATATGTATCATGGTGGCACCAATCCTTACAACCCCAAGCACACGATGGCTGAAACACAAGCCACCCAAGTGACCAACTACAACGACATGCCCCACATGACCTACGACTTTCAGGCACCGCTCGGCGAGATGGGTCAACCCAACTGGACAGCATGGCACGAAAGCCGCTGGCTCCATCAGTTCCTGGCTGACTGGGGCGAGGAACTGAGCCAGATGGACGTTGACACCCTCTCTGAACACTATGCCCGTCGCGGCTCCTTCGAGTTCTTCAACGATTATGTGCGCATCCTTAACGAAGGGGGCAACGCCTACATCACCCCTCGCAACCTCAAACTCTCAACTCTCAACTCTCAACTCTCAACTATACTCGACTGGGCAACCGTTGAGCCTTTCTGCAAAGCCGACGGCATCATCTACTTCATCGCCATCGACGGAAAGAAGCCTCAACTCTCCATCAACGGCAAAGTCTTCACGCCCAAACTCAACAAACCCTTTAAGGCAGCAGGCATGACCTTCTGCGTGCTTTCGAAAGAGAAAGCCATGACTGCCTACAAGATTGACGGCAAACTCTACTACTCCGATGGCATTCTCTTCAAGGATGGTACTCGCATCATGGAAGAGACGTGGAATATTCTACCCACCAAGGTCAATGATGCGCTTGCTAAAGAGCATGGCGGATTGCGCGAGGTGAAGATGGGCAGTCAGAAAGTGGCAGCACAGCCGACGGATGAAGACTTCGACAAGGCAGCCACATGGATCATCAGCAACCTGAACGAGCTGAACGAAAACCTAGACCTCTATCTCCAAATCTCCTACCGAGGCGATGTTGCCCGCATCTATGCAGATGGTCAACTCATCGAGGACAATTTCTGGAACGGGAAGCCCATGCTCGTCCGCCTCTCCGACCTCGTCGGCAAGCGCGTGGAGCTCAAGATTCTCCCCCTCGGCAAGGACTACCCCATCTATCTTCAGCAAGAAGAGAAAGCGGAGTTGGAGAAAGCACCTAACGGCATCCTCCTCTCATTAGACAACATTCAAGTCATCGAAAGGCAGACGAACGAATACGCTGCTCCATAAGCGAGCCCTTGACCCGATGACGCATATCCATGATGCCCTTCACATTCCCATAGATGCCGATGACGCCTGGAAAGAAAAATATCTGGCTTTAGCTGAAAGTGGGCTCTTTCCGTCACTTCCAACCTAAGGCCGAGGCACCCAACACGGCAGCATTGGCATTCATCAGTTCGCTGATCAGGAACCTGGCCTTTCCCCGATAAATGGGCATGACTGCCTTGTTGTAGGCTTCTTCGATGGGCCGCATGATGAGGTCGCCCGCCTTGCAGAGCCCTCCAAAGAAGATGAAGGCTTCGGGGGAGGAGAAGGCCGTGAAGTCAGCACATGCCTCGCCAAGCATCTTGCCCGTGAATTGAAATATCTCGTTGGCCACCTCGTCGCCCTTGCCGGCTGCGATGGACACATCGAGGGACTCTATCTGCCCAAGAGGTTTCTGACGCAAGAGGGAGGGACGGTCGGTGTTCTGCAATACCTCACGAGCCGTGCGTGCCACTCCGGTGGCGGAACAATAGGTCTCCAGACAACCCGTCCGGCCGCATCCGCAGAGGCGGCCCTCCTTGCCGCGCACCATGATGACATGGCCAAGCTCGCCTGCAAATCCATCATGCCCATAAAGGAGTTGACCATTCACGACGATGCCTGAGCCGACACCCGTGCCAAGTGTGATGACGATGAAATCCTTCATGCCTCGTGCGGCACCATAAGCCATCTCGCCCATGGCAGCGGCATTGGCATCGTTGGTCATGTGGATGGGGAAAGGGGCGCTCCTTTGAACGTCGAGAGGGGACAGCCTGTCGGAAAACATCCGGGCCAGGGGAACGATGCGGTCGTGAGCCCATGCGATGTTGGGAGCAGTCTCAATGGCATTGGTGAAGTAGTTGGCATTAGGGGCACCGATGCCCATGCCCTGGATGCGACCGATGCCGCCCACCTGGTCGACAAGAGGGAGAAGGGCCGTCATGCCTGCCTCGACAAAAGCCTCGGCTGTGTCGTAGGCCTGGGTCTTGATGGAGTTCTGTGCGACGATGTTGCCAGCAGCGTCAACAATGCCAAATACGGTGTTGGTGCCGCCAAGGTCAACGCCTATTGCATACGTTTTCAGTTCGTTCATATTCTTGTTTGGCTGATTTTGGGGCAAAGATAAGAAAAAGAAGTGAAAAGTGAATCGGAAAAGGTGAAAAATGCGTACCTTTGCAGTCGAAAACATTTCATGAACTCATCTATGATATTAAATTCCATACCACAGATGCCTGAACTGAACTTCCAGGAATGGATGCAGAATGTGGGTGTGTTCGAGGAGATGATGAAAGGTTTCCTGATTGGAGTGCTGGCTTCGGCACCAATGGGACCAGTGGGCATTCTGACCGTACAGCGAACCCTGAACAAGGGTCGCTGGGAAGGCTTCGCGACAGGCATCGGTGCAAGCATCAGCGACATCCTCTATGCCATCATTACGGGCTATTTCATGTTTCTGGTGGTGGACATCATCGAAGACCCCATCATCGCACTGTGGATCAAGATCATCGGTTCAGCATTGCTGTTCGCCTTTGGAGTCTATACGTTCAAAAGCATCCCCAAACAGAAGGTGGTGGACAGGGTGTCGCCGGTAGAAACGAAGAACCGACTGACGGGTTTCGTCATCTCAGGCTTCATCATCACCGTATCCAATCCGCTCATCATCCTGCTTTTTGTGGCACTCTACGGACAGTTCACGTTCATCCTGGCCGGCAACTGGCTGGCGCAGACCATGGGCTACATCTTCATCGTCGTAGGAGCACTGGCATGGTGGTTTGGCCTGACGTGGCTGGTGGACAAGGTGAGGGCGAGGTTCAGCAACCAGGTCATCTGGCGCATCAACAGAATCATCGGCATCATCGTGATGGTGGTGAGCGCCATCATGATAGTGTACGCCTTGACAGGACATACGTTCCACTACATCCCCTTCGGCAGCGACCCAGGGTTTGAATTGTTTGAATAGTATTATATGTATATTGCAGAACAACTGAAAAAGAAGAGCATGGCGGAGTACCTGCTGTACATGTGGCAGGTGGAAGATATGCTACGTGCCTACGGCCTGAATGTGGAAAAGATGGCGGCGGAGTACATCCCGCAGTTTGGCCTCGATGCAGCAAAGAGCGAGGAACTGAAGGGCTGGTACGAAAATCTGGTGGAGATGATGCGTGAGGAAGGCGTGACGCAGAAAGGGCATCTGCAGGTGAACAAGAATATCCTCATCCTGTTGGGCGATCTACATGCCCAGTTGCTCAAATCGAGCAAACACCCCTTCTATTCGGCAGCATACTATAAGGCTCTACCTTTTATCGTGGAACTGAGGTCGAAAAGTCAGGAAAGTCAGGAGAAAGGAGAGATTGAGAACTGCTTCGACGCCCTATATGGGGTAATGCTCCTGAGGGCTCAGAAGAAGGACATATCAGCAGAAACCGCCACGGCCATCGACAATATCGCAAAGTTCATTGGTATGCTGAGCGATTATTATCAGAAGGACAAGGTAGGCGAGGTGAAATTTTGAGGGGAGAACCGTAACAACGCGTCAGAAAAGGAATAAACAAAAAGGAATAGTTTAGAATATGAAAATCTTAGTGACAGGATGCAACGGACAGCTCGGCAACGAGATGCAGTTGCAGGCAAAAGACAATCCACAGCATGAATACTTCTTCACAGATGTAGTGATACCAGAAGGCTCTGTAGCCCAAAAGCTGGACATCACGAATGAGACGGAAGTGGAGACTTTCGTGAACGAGCATCAGATTGACTGCATTGTGAACTGCGCCGCCTTCACTGCCGTGGACAAGGCGGAAAGCAATGAAGATTTCTGCAATCTGCTCAACAACATCGCCCCTGGCTATCTGGCCAAAGCGGTCGGAAAACGTGGCGGCAGCATGGTGCAAATCAGTACGGATTATGTGTTTGACGGCACCAACTACAAGCCCATGACAGAAGACTTGCCGACCTGCCCCAACTCCGTGTATGGACGGACGAAACTGGCAGGAGAGGAGAGCGTGAAGGCAAACTGCAAGGACTATCTGATCATCCGCACAGCTTGGCTTTATTCCACATTCGGTAACAACTTCGTGAAGACGATGATTCGTCTGGGCAAGGAAAAACCAGAGCTTGGCGTCATCTTCGACCAAGTGGGCACACCAACCTATGCACGAGATCTGGCGACCGTCATCTTTGTGGCCATCAACAAGGGCATCGTGCCTGGCATCTACCACTTCAGCAATGAGGGTGTCATCTCTTGGTACGACTTCACGAAGGCCATCCATCGCATTGCAGACATCACCACCTGTCACGTAAGGCCATTGCACACCGAGGAATACCCCACCCCTGCGGCACGCCCCCACTACTCGGTATTGGATAAGACCAAAATCAAGCAGACCTACGGCATAGAAGTGCCCTACTGGGAAGACTCATTAAAAGAATGCATCGAGTCTATGCCCAATAATTAACGCATAACACATTATTAATATTAATGGACGAAATAGAAAGAAGACGGACATTTGCCATCATCTCGCATCCAGATGCCGGTAAGACAACATTGACGGAGAAACTGCTGCTGTTTGGCGGACAGATTCAGGTGGCTGGTGCAGTGAAGAGCAATAAGATTAAGAAGACAGCCACATCCGACTGGATGGAAATCGAGAAGCAACGTGGTATCTCCGTAAGCACCTCCGTGATGGAGTTCGACTACCAAGACTACAAGGTGAACATCCTCGACACTCCTGGTCACCAAGACTTTGCAGAAGATACCTTCCGCACTTTGACAGCTGTGGATTCTGCCATCATCGTCATCGATGGAGCCAAAGGTGTAGAGGCACAAACCCGCAAACTGATGACCGTGTGCCGCATGAGGAAGACACCCGTCATCGTGTTCATCAACAAGATGGATCGCGAAGGCAAGGATCCCTTTGACCTGCTTGATGAGGTAGAGAGCGAGCTTCAAATCAAAGTACGTCCCCTCTCCTGGCCCATCAACCAAGGCGCCCGATTTAAGGGTGTCTATAATATCTACGAGGAAAACCTCAACCTCTTCACCCCCAACAAGCAGATGGTGACTGAGAAGGTGAACGTGGACATCCACTCTAAGGAGCTGGATGAGCGTGTGGGTGAACAGGATGCAGAGAAGTTGCGTGAAGATTTGGAAATGATTGACGGAGTGTATGACACATTCGATGTTAACACGTATTTGGAAGCTGAGGTAGCACCCGTTTTCTTTGGTTCCGCACTGAACAATTTTGGTGTTCAGGAATTGCTTGACTGCTTCGTGAAGATTGCTCCCAACCCACGTCCCACTACAGCTGAAGAACGCATGGTGCAACCCGAAGAGCCGAAATTCACGGGTTTTATCTTCAAAATCACTGCCAACATCGACCCCAACCACCGTTCGTGTACAGCCTTCTGCAAGGTCTGCTCAGGCAAGTTCGTCAGAAATGCCCCTTACCTACACGTTCGCAATGGCAAGACGGTACGTTTCTCCAGCCCTACGCAATTCATGGCACAGCGTAAGAGCACCATCGATGAAGCCTATCCTGGCGACATCGTGGGTCTTCCCGACAATGGCATTTTCAAGATTGGCGACACGCTGACGGAAGGTGAGCAATTGCATTTCAAGGGTTTGCCCAGTTTCTCACCAGAGATGTTCAAATATATTGAGAATGCCGACCCGATGAAGACCAAACAGTTGGAAAAGGGAATCAATCAGTTGATGGACGAGGGTGTGGCACAGTTGTTCGTGAATCAGTTCAACAACCGCAAGATTATCGGCACAGTGGGACAGTTGCAGTTTGAAGTCATCCAATATCGTTTGGAGAACGAATACAATGCCAAATGCAAGTGGGAACCCGTAAGCCTCTACAAGGCCTGCTGGATAGAAAGCGATGACGATGCCGAATTGGAAGCCTTCAAGAAAAGGAAGTATCAATATATGGCAAAGGATAAAGAGGGGCGAGATGTTTTCTTAGCAGATTCCAACTACGTGCTACAAATGGCACAACAGGATTTCAAACATATCAGGTTCCATTTCACAAGCGAATTTTAAGCAGTGACAGAATCACTGCACACAAAATATCTAAGACATGTTACAAGACGAAGTAAAGAAAGCCATTGAAGTGATGAAGGCCGGAGGAGTCATCCTCTACCCGACCGACACTGTATGGGGCATCGGTTGTGACGCCACCAACGAGGAAGCTGTAAAGAAAGTCTTTGCCATCAAGAAGCGAGAGGACAGCAAGGCACTCATCTGCTTGGTGGACAGCGACGTGCGTCTGCAGCGCTATGTCAGGAATGTGGCAGATGTCACTTGGGACATGATTGAACTGAGCGAAAGGCCACTGACCGTCATTTTTGACAACGTGACAGGTTTGGCTCCTAACGTGATAGCCGAAGACGGCAGTGCTGGCATCCGCATCACGAAGGAAGAATTCAGCAAGGAACTCTGTTTCCGTTTCCAGAAGCCCATCGTCAGCACGAGTGCCAACATTAGTGGCGAACCCACCCCACAGACTTTTGATGAAATCAGCGAAGAGATTAAGAATGCCGTTGATTATGTAGTGAAGTATAGCCGGCAAAGCCGCGAAAAACATAAGCCCAGCAGTATTATTAAGATGAATGCTAATGGGCAGTTTATTATCATAAGAGAATAGTATATGAACCTCACAGGAATCAGACGTAGGGAAATCAAGTTGAACCAGGTCATCACCGAGTGGCTTAAAGGCAATCATTCAGAACGACAAATCGTACTGATGATCAGCCTAATGGTAGGTGTGTGCACTGGCCTCACCGCCTTCGTGCTGAAATCTCTGATTGAGGAAATCAAGCACTTGCTGACATCGGGCTTTGTAGTCGAAGACACCAACCTTCTCTACCTTGTCTTTCCTGCAGTCGGCATCCTTCTCTCCCTGCTCTTTGTCACCTACATCGTACGTGGCGACATCAGTCATGGCGTGACCAAAATACTTCAGGCCATGTCAAGAGGACGTAGTCGCATCAAGTCACATAACCGTTGGTCAAGCATCATTGCCAGTGCCATCACTATCGGATTTGGTGGTTCAGTGGGAGCCGAGGCACCCATAGTGCTGACAGGTGCTGCCTGGGGCTCGGATTTCGGCAAGCGTTTTCACCTGCAGCCCAAGACGCTGATGCTTCTTGTTGGCTGCGGAGCTGCTGGAGCTGTGTCTGGTGTATTCAAGGCACCCATTGCCGGACTCGTTTTTGTACTTGAAGTACTGATGCTTGACCTGAGTTTTTCGTCCCTGCTACCACTGATGGTGACAAGCATTACTTCCGTCTGCGTGTCCTATGCATTTTACGGAACAGCTCCCCTGTTTGATTTCAGCCTGAACAAAGCCTTCAGCATCGACATCATCCCTGGCTGCATCCTCTTGGGCATTGCTTGCGGATTGGTGAGCCTCTACTTCACCCGAACAATGAATTGGCTCGAGAATATCTTCGGAAAGATAAAGAAGAAACGCTACAAATTTATGCTTGGCGCCATTGTATTGGGTGTCTTGATATACTTCTTCCCGGCCATGTATGGTGAGGGCTACGATGTCATCAACCAACTCATCAACAGTGCTTCCGCAAAGGAGATCATGCATAATACTCTCTTTTATGGTTCCGACAGCAACTTGCTCATCTATCTCGGACTGGTGCTGCTCCTCAAGGTGTTCGCCACAACGGCCACTAATGGAGGCGGCGGATGTGGTGGTGTGTTTGCACCCAGCCTTTTCCTTGGTTGTATTGCAGGGTTCCTTTTCGCACATTTATGGGACATGGGATTTGGACTCGTGATGGGTAATTCCTGTTATCTTTCTCCCAAGAATTGTGGTCTTTATGGTATGGCTGGACTTATGTCAGGCGTCATGCATGCACCTCTTACAGGCATATTCCTCATCGCCGAACTAACTGGAGGATATGATCTTTTCGTACCTCTCATGATTGTGTCCGTTGTCTCCTATCTGACCATCAACATCTTTGAGCCACACAGCATCTATGCCATGCGACTGGCACGTAGAGGACAGCTCCTCACCCATGACAAAGACAATGCTATCCTCACCGTGTTGAAACTCCAGTCTGTGATAGAGAGAGATTACAAAGCAGTGACTGCAGACATGCCTTTTAACAGATTCGTGGTCACCATCTCAAAGTCCCATCGTAACATTTTCCCCGTTGTTGATGCCAGTGGAAAACTCTTAGGCGTCGTTTCACTCGACTCCGTACGCCTTTATATGTTCCGTCCTGAACTCTATCGGCAATACACTGTAGGGCAGTTCATGAAAGACCCACCAGCCCTGTTGATGGTCAACGACTCTCTGAAGGTGGTGGCTCAGAAATTTAAAGATACGGGTGCCTGGAATCTCCCCGTTGTCGATGAGAACCAAATATATATTGGTTTCATCTCACGTTCAGGACTCTTCACCAGTTATCGTGAAACTCTGCTTAAATTCAGCCAAGAATGACCAAACAAGAACTCAGAATCATCTACATGGGCACACCAGACTTTGCAGTCGAAAGTCTTCGTGCTTTAGTCGAAGGCGGCTATAATGTCGTAGGTGTTATCACCATGCCCGACAAACCCATTGGACGCCACGGAAGTGTGCTCCAACCTAGCCCCGTCAAGCAATATGCCATTGAACACGGATTGAAGGTCATGCAGCCTGAAAAGCTCAAGGATCCTGTTTTCATAGAGGAACTACGGTCACTCAAAGCTGATTTGCAAATCGTCGTTGCCTTCCGTATGCTGCCTGAAATCGTATGGAGTATGCCACCACTCGGCACATTCAACGCCCATGCCAGCCTCCTGCCCAAATACCGTGGAGCCGCTCCCATCAATTGGGCCATCATTAACGGCGAGACAGAGACAGGTATCACCACTTTCTTCCTAAAACATGAAATAGACACGGGGGACATCATCCAACAGGTGCGCATCCCTATTGCCGATACAGATAATGTCGAGGTGGTACACGACAGACTCATGCACCTCAGCGGACAACTCGTCACCCAAACTATTGATAATATCCTCGCTGGTACCGTCACATCCATTCCTCAAGATCAATTCAAAGACGTGCCCCTCACTCCTGCACCCAAAATCTTTAGAGACACTTGCCGCATCGATTGGAACCAATCCACCAAGAAAGTGTATGACTTCATTCGAGGGCTCTCACCTTACCCTGCCGCATGGACCACTCTGGATAGCAAATCCGTTAAAATCTACATGGCTGAGAAAGACGTCACGACACATGTGTCTGAAACCTCATGCAAACCCGGCACCATTGTTTCTGACGGCAAACAAATGCTGAGGGTTGCCACAGCCGATGGATGGCTCAACATCAAGACGCTCCAACTCGAAGGAAAAAAGAGAATGCCCGTCAGTGACCTGCTCCGAGGACTAAAAATCCAAGAAAATGCATTTTTTTTGTAAAAAATTTGCAAATTTAAAATAAAACACCTTACTTTGCAGCGCAAAATTGCAAAACAAACCTAAATATTCACACTTTAAAACTTATTGCCTATAGAAGAGACATTACGCTAAACCAAAGACTAAAGCATAATGAAGCAGCTCCGTGAACTTGCCGACGAGCAGTTGGTCAGTTTATATCAAGAAGGCAATAACAATGCATTTGACACCTTGCTGAAACGTTATCAGCAAAAGGTGTTTTCCTACCTTCTCTATTCAGTCAAGAATCAAGAACTCGCTGAAGATCTCTTTCAGGATATCTTCATCAAGATGGTTGTGCGCATCAAGAGCAGGCAATATGCTGAGAATGGCAAATTCTCCTCTTGGATGATGCGTATCGTGCATAATCACCTCATCGATTATTACCGTACCACTCCCACTGAGCACATCATCTCCAACGATGAATCGGAGATTGATTTGTTCAACCGTGCCGACATCGCAGTGAACGAGAATCGTGAGCAGGAAATGATTGACCAGCAGACTCTCAAAGAGGTTAAGGAACTCATTACCCTATTACCTGATGCTCAACGTGAAGTGCTCCTTATGCGCGTTTACGACGAGCTCTCCTTCAAAGAAATAGCCCAAAAGACCAACTGCAGCATTAACACGGCTCTTGGCCGTATGCGCTACGCCATCATCAATCTTCGCCACATGGCATTCGAACGTGGCATCAGCATGGCATCATAATTTTCCACAGGGAGTATGGGTGAGATATAAGGGGGAGAGTTAAAAAGATAATTGAAAGATAAAAGAAAAGGAGACATAAAAAACCTGCGAGACGAAAGTCTTGCAGGTTCAATTCTCATGGGGGATTCCCCCGAAGGTTGTGCTCTTAATCGCCCTAAATTATTCAGCGATAGAATCAACAACTGCAGCCACTGAGTCAGCAACAGAGTCAACAGTCTCAATAACCTCCTCAATAGCAGTAGTATCAACAGCTACAGAGTCTGTAGCAGGCTTAACAGTCTTGTCGCAAGATACGAAAGATACAGATGCTGTAAGAGCAATTGCAGCAACAGCTGCGAAAACCAACTTCTTCATAATTTCCTTTACTTTTAATTTGTTAAACAATTAATTTGCTTTCAAAACCGGTGCAAAGTTACGCACTTTTTAAGATACGTTATTCTCGGTTTTCGCTTTTTTTTGACTTTAAAATGAAAAAAACGCATCGCAATAGTAAAAATGTGCACTTTTGACGTAAAAATGCGCATTGTGTACGTACACACAATATATTTTGCAGAAAAAAAGTGGTTGTTTGAAAAAAAAGGAGTATCTTTGCACTGAGAAAGGTGAACAGGCCTTGGCTAAAGGTGGGGTTGAAGATTCTAATCACTTTAATTGCAATAAAGTTATGAAACGCTTGCTTTTTATGGTGCTGTCAGCTGGACTGATGCTGATGGCGGCTTGTACTCAGAAGTCAGAGAATGCCTATACGATTACAGGTACTGCTGATGGAACGCAAGATGGGGACACTGTATTCATCTGCGAGATGCAAGGATTCTTCAATTTGATACCGACGGACACGACCATCATCAAAGATGGGAAGTTCACATTCATCGGTGATTTTGAAGGTGCTGCAGTACGTTGGCTCATGCCTGTTCATGAAGGTGAGCCGACCACAATGGCAATGTTTGTCTTGGAAAAGGGCGACATCAAGGCAACTCTCATCAAGGGCGAGGGCGAGAGCAAGATTGAAGGTGGTCCGAACGGAAAATTGTATGATGAGTTCATGGAGGGCAGTAACGAGATCGGTCAGCAGATGGATGCTCCCTGGCGCATCTCTACCGACTCGACAAAGACTGATGCTGAACGTCAGGCGGCTGAGGCGAAATTAGATTCACTGAACAAGGTGATGGTAGCCTATCAGAAGAAATTTATCCTTGATCATGTACCGTCAGCTGTCAGCGACATGCTTTTTGGTTACTGCTCGTTCAGTTTTTCGGAAGAGGAACAGGAGGAAATTCTGAAAGTCTTTGGCGAGAAACAGCCGAACTTCCCAGTTTATAAACGCATTATGGCGGAGCGGAAAGCTGCAGAATCGACGGAAATAGGTCAAACCTACACAGACATGAAGATGGCAGCCCCTAACGGCAAGGACATCCAATTGAGTGATTATGTGGGCAAAAGCAAATATGTACTGATTGACTTCTGGGCATCATGGTGTGGTCCATGCCGTGCGGAAATGCCTGTAGTGGTTGAAACATACACAAAGTACCACGATAAGGGTCTTGAAGTCATTGGTGTTTCATTGGACGAGGACAAAGCTGCATGGGTAGCAGCAATTTCTGAATTAAAGATGCCTTGGCCTCAGATGAGTGACTTGAAGGGGTGGGAAAGTGAAGCTTGTACCGTCTATGATGTACAGGCTATCCCAGCCAATGTACTGGTGGATGAAGAGGGTAAGATTATTGCCAAGGACTTGAGAGGGGAAGACCTTCTGAACAAGATGAAGGAATTGCTGCCTTAAGAACCATTCGGCAACAAACGGAAGAACACCTCATCAATTGTCCCACATAAGGTCGGACATAACCTCATTGGAAATAAAGAGTCCACGACGGGTGAGACGGAGTGTGTCGCCCGTAAGAGATAAAAGACCTGCCTTCAGATGCCGTTGTGCATTCTGGAGGCAGTATTGTTTGCAAGACGCACCAAACATCAACTCCAGTGTGGTGAGCCGAAGTCCTTCTGCGGTACGAAGAGAGGTAAACACGTACTCATCATAACGTTCATTGTCCGTTAATTTTTCCGTAACCAGCACGTATGGATCGGAAATGTATTCTTCTAAAGAATCAGGATGATAAAAACGGTCATGTCCATCATAAGAATGCGCTCCAGCCCCCACACCCAAATAAGGGATGCCGTGCCAATAGCTGGAATTATGACGCGACTGCATCCCTGGTAACGAGAAATTGCTGATTTCATAATGCACATAACCCGCATCTTTTAGGGTGTCCATCAAAGATTCGTACATCTGCAAGGACACTTCCTCATCCACCTCCCTAATCATGCCATTGGTAAGCATCCGTTCCAGGACTGTCCCATCTTCATACATTAAGGAATAGGCGGAAATATGCTGAATCTGTAAAGAAAGGGCTGTCTGTAAATCACGCTTCCACTCATCGAGCGTCTGATGAGGAAAACCAAACATCAGGTCGATACTGATATTGGAGAAGCCCGCCGCTTGTGCATCACGAACGGCTTGAATGGCTTGTACTGCTGTATGACGGCGATGAAGAAAACACAAACGTTCCTCATCGAAAGTCTGTACACCCATGCTGAGACGATTGATGCCCATCTTGTGAAGACGCTGCAACATGACTGATGTCATATCGTCAGGATTTCCTTCAAGTGTTATTTCTACTCCCTCGCGTACATTATATATATTAAAGATGGTATGAAGTAAATACTCTATCTCATCAGGAGGCAACTGTGAAGGCGTACCTCCACCAAAATAGATGGTGTCAACAGGTTCGTCACCCAAGAACGAATGACGCTGATGCAGTTCCTTGACCACTGCTTCGACATAATCATGGCGTTTCTGTAGCGACGTGGTGGAGAAAAAGCCGCAGTAGATACAACGCGACTTGCAGAAAGGAATATGTAAGTAAATTCCAGCCATACGAAGGCAAAATTACTCATTATTTACTTAATAAACATGAAAAATGCTAAATAACATAAGTTTTTTTCGCTCTATGCGGAGAAAAAGCAGTAATTTAGTGCCGTTTTTCGTATAAAAATACAATTAACATTATAAATCTAACCTAAACAATGAAAGTTTACAAAACCAACGAAATCAAAAACATTGCCTTGCTTGGCAATGACGGTGCCGGTAAGACCACTCTTACCGAAGCACTTTTGTATGAAGCAGGAATCATCAGCCGTCGTGGTCGCATTACACAGAAGAACACAGTGAGCGACTACTTCCCAGTGGAACAGGAATACGGCTATAGTGTATTCTCAACCGTTTTCCATGTTGAATGGAACAACAAGAAGTTGAACATTATCGACTGCCCGGGTGCCGATGACTTTGTCGGCGCTGCCATGACAGCTCTGAATGTAACCGACACTGCCCTATTGCTTATCAATGGCCAGTACGGTCCAGAGGTGGGTACACAGAACCACTTCCGTTATACGGAGAAATTGGGCAAGCCCGTCATCTTCCTTGTGAACCAGTTGGATTCAGAGAAATGCGACTACCATCAGGTGCTCGACAGCCTCATCAGCATTTACGGTTCAAAAGTCATCCCAATCCAATACCCGTTGAACGAAGGTCCTAACTTCAACAGTCTCATTGACGTGTTGCTGATGAAGAAATACTCATGGAAGCCTGAAGGCGGCGCTCCTATCATCGAGGATATCCCAGCAGAGGAGATGGATAAGGCAATGGAAATGCACCGTGCACTTGTAGAAGCCGCTGCTGAGAATGACGAGAATCTGATGGAGAAGTTCTTCGAGACGGAGGCACTGACAGAAGATGAACTGCGTCTTGGCATCCGCCGTGGCCTCGCCACTCGCTCCATGTTCCCAGTCTTCTGTGTATGCGCAACCAAGGACATGGGCGTACGCCGTCTGATGGAGTTCCTCGGCAACGTGGTTCCATTCGTTGATGAGATGCCTCAGGTGCACAACACCCGCGGTGAAGAGGTGAAACCCGATCCTGACGCCCCAACATCTCTCTATTTCTTCAAGACTGCCAACGAACCACACATCGGTGGTGTGCAGTATTTCAAGGTGATGTCTGGTAAGGTACATGAAGGTGACGACTTGACCAATACCGACCGTGGTTCAAAGGAACGTATGGCTCAGCTATTCTGCTGCGCCGGTGCCAACCGCATCAAGGTGGAAGAATTAGTAGCAGGCGACATCGGCTGTACTGTGAAGCTGAAGGATGTGCGTACGGGCAACACGCTGGCAGGCAAGGACTGCGAGCATCGCTTCAATTTCGTGAAGTATCCTGACCCCAAATATATCCGTGCCGTCAAGGCCGAAAATGAGGGTGACACAGAAAAGATGGTGGCTGCCATCCAGAAGATGTCGCAGGAAGACCCAACATGGATTCTGGAACAGTCGAAAGAACTGAGACAGACACTGGTAAAGGGTCAGGGTGAGTTCCACCTCCGCACCTTGAAGTGGCGTATGGAGAACAACGAGAAAATCAACATCAAGTTTGAAGAGCCCAAGATTCCATATCGTGAAACCATCACAAAGGCAGCACGTGCAGACTATCGCCATAAGAAACAGTCAGGTGGTGCCGGTCAGTTCGGTGAAGTGCACCTCATTGTGGAACCATACTACGATGGTATGCCAGACCCAACTGCCTACAAGTTTGGCAACCAAGAGTTCAAGATTAATGCCAAGAGCAAGGAAGAAATTGACCTTGAATGGGGCGGCAAACTTGTATTCATCAACTCTGTCGTGGGTGGTGCCATCGACACACGTTTCATGCCTGCCATCTTAAAGGGTATCATGAGCCGCATGGAGCAAGGTCCTTTGACTGGTTCATACGCTCGCGATGTACGCGTTGTAGTTTATGATGGTAAGATGCACCCAGTGGATTCAAACGAACTTTCCTTCATGCTGGCTGGCCGCCATGCCTTCTCTGATGCCTTCAAAGAGGCTGGTCCAAAGTTGCTGGAGCCAATCTACGATGTAGAGGTGTTTGTGCCTGGTGACAAGATGGGTGACGTAATGTCTGACCTTCAAGGACGTCGCGGCATGATCATTGGTAGTGAAAGCGAAAGCGGCTACGAGAAACTGATTGCCAAGGTGCCACTGAAGAGCCTCTCCAGCTACTCCACCACCCTCAGTTCTATCACTGGTGGACGTGCAAGTTTCATTATGAAGTTTGCTTCTTATGAATTGGTTCCAACCGACATCCAGCAGAAGCTGATGAAGGAATTCGAGGAACAAAGCAAGGACGAGGATTAAAAGACTCAAAGACTTGTCTTGTTGGGAAAGACCCAACAAGTCGAAACGAAGAAGGGATTTGCCATGCAAGTCCCTTCTTTTTGCAATTTGTCTATTTGGCAATTATCCCATGACTAATTGTTAATATTCATCAATAATTTAACCATCTTCCCAGTTTTTACATCGAAAGAGCAGGATGACATTAAGAATTGAACTAAATTTGTGGCATTAAGCATTTACACACGAGAAAAACAGAAGATGAAGAAATCGACCATCATAGTTCTTGCGATAGTTATGGGTATCTCGTTTGTCTGCCTGCTGATTATGCAGATGCGGTACATCGAAGAGGTAACCTCTCTACGCTATGAATACTTCGAGGAATCGGTGAGTCGCAGCCTCTATGAGACCTCGCACCAATTGGAGTTGTCGGAAACGAAACGATACCTTGAAGAGGGATCGGATGCCGTCAATGGCATTGCAATGGCATACGACTCCATCTATGCCAATACAGACTCATCAGTCGTGCAGCACACGCATCAGGTCATCGCCAAGGATGGCAGCGTGTTCACCTCCCGTGAAACCACGGTCAGCACCAACCTGTCTGACAAATACTTCACAAAGAAGATGTCAAACAACAACGAACGTCTGCGTTCGTTAAAGGAAATCATGGACATGCGCTATGCCACTGAGAAGAAACTCGTGGAGGAAGTAATATACAGTATTCTATACACAGCCAGCGACCGTCCATTGAATGAACGCATCGACTTCACCGAATTGGATCAAATCCTGAAGACACAACTGAGCAACAACGGCATCGACATTCCCTATCATTTCGTGGTCAGCACCAATAATGGACGGAAGGTCTATCAATGCCCTGACTATGACGAGACGGGCAGTAATAAAACCTTCACGGAAACACTCTTCAAGAATGACCCCATGCAGTGCGGCGGTGTGCTGACCATACATTTCCCCGATTTGGGAAAGTACATCTGGCGATCCATGTGGTTCATGATTCCATCGCTGATATTCACGCTCATCCTGCTCATCACTTTTATTGTCACATTAGTACTGGTGTTCAGACAAAAGAAACTGTCAGAGGTGAAGAACGACTTCATCAACAACATGACACATGAATTCAAGACACCCATATCCTCCATCTCCCTGGCTGCGCAGATGCTGGGTGACAATTCCGTGAACAAGACACCAGCCCTGATGCAGCGGCTTACATCGACCATCATCGATGAGACCAAACGGCTCCGTTTCCAGGTAGAGAAGGTTCTGCAACTCTCCATGTATGAGAACCAGCGGGCGAACCTCCACATGAAGGAAGTCGATATCAACGAGTTGATAGCAGGCGTGACACACACCTTTGCGCTGAAAGTGGAGAAGAATGGCGGTAAGATCATCACGAACCTCAATGCCACCTCTCCCAACATCTGTGTGGATGACATGCACTTCACCAACGTCATCTTTAACCTGATGGACAATGCCGTGAAGTATCGTCGCAAGGATGCAGACCTCGAACTCAATGTGGAGACCTGGAACGAGCCAGGATTACTCTGCATCTCCATCAAGGACAATGGCATCGGCATCAAGAAAGAAGACCTGAAGCGCATTTTCGAGAAGTTCTATCGCGTGCATACTGGAAACCTGCACGACGTCAAGGGATTCGGGCTTGGACTGGCTTACGTACACAAGATTGTGAAAGACCACAAGGGCACCATCGTGGCAGAAAGCGAACCAGGCATCGGTACAAAGTTTATCATCAAACTGAAAAGTGAATAAATATATTAACCACTAACAAATACAATAATTATGATTACAGACGACAAACTGGAAGAAGTGAACATCCTTCTTTGTGAAGACGACGAAAGCCTCGGTATGCTCCTCCGTGAATACCTTGAGGCAAAGGGTTACAGCACCACGCTCTGCCAAGACGGGGAGGAAGGTTTCGACACATTCCTGCAAGGCAACTTCAGCCTTTGCATCCTCGACGTGATGATGCCAAACATGGATGGCTTCACATTGGCAAGCAAAATCAAGGAGCTGAACTATGACATGCCATTCATGTTCCTCACAGCCAAGAACCTGAAAGATGACGTGCGTGAGGGATTTGAATTAGGAGCCGACGACTACATCACCAAGCCCTTCTCTATGGAGGAAGTGGTATTCCGCATTGAGGCGATTCTCCGCCGAGTACGTGGCAAGAAGAACAAGGAAGTGACAGTACGCCAGATTGGCGCGTTCACCTTCGACACCCAAAAGCAGATTCTGAGCATCGGCGATCAGCAGGAGAAACTCACCACCAAGGAGGCAGAACTGCTCACGTTGCTCAGCAACCGTCAGAACGAGCTCTTGCAGCGCGACTATGCCCTCAAGACAATCTGGATTGACGACAACTACTTCAACGCACGTTCTATGGATGTGTACATCACCAAACTGCGCAAGCATCTGAGGGCAGACCCCAACGTGGAAATCATCAATGTACACGGAAAGGGTTACAAATTGGTCATCACAGATGAAAAGTCTGAAGAGTAAGACCTTTCATGTCCTATAGGACAGACTCCTCTCAACAGGAGAGCACAAAAAAGGTGGGCAACACAAATTGTCCACCTTTAACTTTTCTTACCGTCTTATCATGCTTCCAACTTCCTGTTCACGAAGATGTGAGTCAGAATGCCAGCAATGATTAGGAACAGACTGCCCCATGTGTACCAGTTCTGGTCAGCCAGGTCACCCATGAAGGGAACGAATGCGCAGAGAATCAACAGCACTGCGCCTAACACGATGAGTAAAATACCAAGATTCTTTTTCATTGTATCTATTATGTTTTGATTATTATCATTCAAATCAGGTACAAAATAACTACATTTTCTTCAAACGGCGAAACTTTTCAGCAAGAAAATCGCGTTTAAGCCTCAAAAAACTTCATTTCATAGCCAATTATACAAAAATAATCCGTACCTTTGCACCGCTTTTGAAATTTCAAGAGCACAAGTAAACAAAATTATTAACAAACAAAACTTACACTATTGATCTTATGAATCAATACGAAACCGTTTTCATTTTAACTCCCGTTTTGTCTGATGTTCAGATGAAGGAAGCGGCCGATAAGTTTGTCAACTACCTCAAGGA
>CADCQH010000069.1 GCA_902803605.1 uncultured Bacteroidales bacterium
CCTCCAGTTGGCTGCCAACATCAGCAAGAAGCACCCTGTGGTGGTGAGCAAGTTCCATGAGCACAACAAGGAGATTGAGATGGATGCCGTTGCCAAAGACGGCGAAATCATTGCCTATGCCATCAGCGAGCACATCGAGTTTGCAGGTGTTCATTCAGGCGATGCGACGATTCAGTTCCCTCCACAGAAGATTTATGTGGAGACCGTTCGCCAAATCAAGAAGGTGTCGAAGAAGATTGCCAAGGAGCTGAACATCTCAGGTCCATTCAACATCCAGTTCCTCGCCGAGCAGAACCATCTGCGTGTCATCGAGTGCAACCTGCGAGCCTCGCGTTCGTTCCCATTCGTCAGCAAGGTGCTCAAGCTGAACCTCATCGAGCTGGCCACCAAGATCATGCTGGGACTTCCCTTCGAACGTCCCGAGAAGAATCTTTTCGACCTCGACTATGTGGGCATCAAGGCATCGCAGTTCTCTTTCAACCGCTTGCAGAAAGCCGATCCTGTATTAGGCGTCGATATGGCATCGACGGGCGAAGTGGGATGTATTGGCGACGACACAGCCTCTGCTCTACTCTGTGCCATGCTTTCGGTCGGTCATCGCATTCCCAAGAAGGGCATTCTCCTTTCGACAGGTCCCGGCAAGCAGAAGGCAGACATGCTTCGTGCTGCCCAGCAACTCATCCAACATGGTTACCAACTCTATGCCACAGGCGGCACATCCCGCTATCTGGAAGAGAACGGCATTGAGAACACCCTTGTCCATTGGCCCAGCGAGGAAGGTCAACAGCCACAAGCCCTCGACCTGCTCCACAGCCATGAGATTGACATGGTGGTGAACGTGCCCAAGAACCTCTCTGTGGGCGAGTTGACCAACGGCTACAAGATTCGTCGTGCAGCCATCGACCTCAACATTCCGCTCATCACCAACTCCCGTCTGGCCTCTGCATTCATCGATGCCTTCTGCACGAAGAGCCTCGACGACATCGAAATCAAGGCCTGGAGCGAGTTCTGAGAAGAGTACATACATTAATAATAGACGCACAAAAAGAGAGGCGGCACCTGTCATGGGTATCGCCTCTCTTGCGTTTTGCCGACATGGATGATAAGTTCACAATATTAAAAAAACGCAACAAAGTTACGTAAAATTCCCGACCAATCCCTTTGTTTTCTGTAGGAAAAAGAGAATCGGGGTGAAAAAGAAGAGGATGAAGGAAAAATTCACTAACTTTGCAAAACCAAACAAAAGAAAGCATTATGCGAATAGACATTATCACGGTGTTGCCGGAACTGATAGAGCCGTTCACCCAAGAGAGCATTCTGGGCAGGGCGCAGAAGAAGGGGCTGGCAGAGATTCACGTACATAACCTGAGAGACTACACCACCGACAAGCACCGACGCGTGGACGACTACCCGTTTGGTGGGGCTGCCGGCATGTTGATTCAATGCCAACCCTTGGATGCCTGCATCTCGGCTTTGAAGGCGGAACGTGATTATGATGAGATTATCTTCACGGCTCCCGACGGCGAGAAGTTTGACCAGCCGATGGCGAACGAACTCTCGCTGAAGGAGAATATCATCATCATCTGCGGACACTACAAGGGCATTGACTACCGCATCCGCGAGCACCTCATCACACGCGAAGTCAGCATTGGCGACTATGTGTTGACGGGCGGCGAACTGGCAGCTGCTGTGATGGCTGACTCCATCGTACGAGTCATTCCTGGTGTGATTGGTGATGTGGAGAGTGCGCTCTCCGATTCCTTCCAAGACAATTTGCTGGAGCCCCCAGTCTATACACGTCCTGCGGAGTATCACCCCGTGAGCAATCCAGACGAGACATGGGCGGTGCCTGAGATTCTCCTCTCTGGTCACGAAGCGAAGATCAAGGAATGGGAATACGAACAGGCATTGGCAAGGACAAAAACCTTGCGACCAGACTTATTGGAAGAACATTAAGCTCCCTTTAAGCGTGTACCCATGCGAGCCTCTACCACATTGACCACGTAGTCGCCAAGTTTCTCACACTCGTTGATGAGATCCATGTAGATGGTGCCAACGGCATAGGTATATTCGTGGTTGTTGATGTCAATGATGTTCTGAGCCTTGAGTTGAGAACGGAAGTTGTTGATTTCGGTCTCGATGTTGCCTGTGCGGTTCATGTCATAACTTTCCTTACGACCACCCATCAGACGGTTCATCTCGGCAAGCGACTGGTCGGTGAGACTTATCATCTGGTAAATGTGCTCGTACTGCTTCTCGGTGAAGTGGTCTTGCTTGCTGTTGTACTTGCGGTTGATGGTACGTGCCATATTGTAGCAGGCATCACCGATAGACTCCAGTTCGGAGATTTCACGCAACATGGCACGAATCTTCGACTTCGTGTCGTCTGACAGATGAGCGTCACCCACTTGGTCGAGGTATTTCGCTATCTCAAGTTCCATGTTGTCGGAGATGCTCTCATATTTTTCTATTCGTTCATACAGTTTGTCGAAGTCGCCGGCCTTGCGATCCTTTTTCTTGGTCGATGCGGATTTGGACAAGTCGAGCAGTTCGACCACCATATTGAACATGCGCTGCATACGGTCGGAGAAGGCTGTGATTTCCTTCTGTGCTTCGAACACAGAGAGTTCGGGAGTCTTCATGAAGCCTGCCGTGATGAAATGCAGACGGAAGTCCTCTTCCTCGTCCACCTTCTTGGGCTTGATGACCCAGCAGACGAATCGTTCTATCTGAGGGATGAACCAGATGAGGATGGCTGTGTTGACCACATTGAACGTGGTGTGGAAGGCTGCCAACACAAAGTTCAGTTTGGCGGCATTGGCGAGGAAGGCGGTGCTGTTGGCACTCTCCTTCGTCATATCCACATCATAGCCAACCCATCCGCACACCATGTCGATGAAGTAGCGGAAGACAAAGAGAATCCACAATACGCCGAACACGTTGAAGAACATATGGGCAAGTGCGGCGCGACGGGCTTGTGTGTTGGCCGACAAGGCTGCGAGGTTTGAGGTGATGGTGGTTCCGATGTTCTCGCCCAGCACCAAGGCGATACCCTGATAGATGGGCATTGCTCCCGTGGAGCAGAGCAACATCGTGATGGCCATCACGGCTGCAGACGACTGCACGCAGAAAGTCATGAGGCCACCCAGGACGAGGAATACGAGCGTGGTCCAGAAGGAGTTGGGGTCGAATGATTTGAAGAAGGAGGTGACGGCATCGTTGTTCGCCAAGTCCATCGACATACCCGTTGCCTTCAGGGTGGTCAGGCCCAAGAGCAGGAGACCGATACCAAAGAGGAAATCACCGATATAGCGGTGCTTCTTCATGTAGATGAGCACGATGCCGATGAAGAAGCCTATGTAAGATACGATGCTGATGTCAAAGGGAGATGCTTCACTTCCCGATGTACCCACAGCCATGATCCATGCGGTCAATGTTGTACCGATGTTGGCGCCCATGATGACGGAAATGGCCTGCGCCAATGTGAGCAGGCCTGCGTTGACAAACGACACGGTCATCACGGTTGTTGCGGTTGATGACTGAACAGATGCCGTGACCAGAGTACCTGTCAGCATACCTGTAAAACGATTGGTGGTCATGGCTCCCAGCACATGACGCAGCTGTGGACCTGCCATCTTCTGGAGCGCTTCACTCATGGCCTTCATACCGAACATGAGCAGCGCGAGCGAACCCAGAAGCTTGAAGATAATCCAAATTGACATATTGGTAAATATATTCTATGGTAAATAATTAGTTTTTTGCCATACAAAGGTACGCCATTTTTATCTTTATCACAAGAAAATGATGAAAAAGTTTGTAGAAAAAGGAAAGATACAGTACCTTTGTCGGGAGAAAGCTAATATAAACCTATTTATAAGATGAGAAAAATCATTTCTTTACTTTCCCTCGTAGTTGCCATGCTGATGGCGACTCCTGCTTTCGCACAGAAGGCCAAGGGAACTTTCGAGGCAGGCAACGGCACGTTCCTACTCAATGGCAAACCCTTCGTCGTGAAGGCTGCTGAAATTCACTATCCCCGCATTCCCAAACCTTATTGGGAGCATCGCATCAAGATGTGTAAGGCATTGGGCATGAACACTGTATGCATCTACATCTTCTGGAACATCCACGAACAGCAGGAAGGTCAGTTCGACTTCACGGGTAACAACGACGTGGCTGAATTCTGCCGACTTGCACAAAAGAACGGCATGTATGTCATCGTACGTCCTGGTCCCTACGTTTGTGCCGAATGGGAAATGGGCGGTCTGCCTTGGTGGTTGCTGAAGAAGAAGGACATCAAATTGCGCGAGCGTGACCCTTACTTTATGGAACATGTAAAAATATTCGAGCAGAAGGTGGGCGAGCAGCTGGCTCCGATGACCATTCAGAACGGAGGTCCCATCATCATGGTGCAGGTGGAAAACGAGTATGGTTCCTACGGAGAGGACAAGCCCTACGTGAGCGAGATTCGTGACTGCCTACGTGGCATCTACGGCAAGGAGCTGGCACTCTTCCAATGTGACTGGTCTTCCAATTTTGAGAAGAACGGACTTGATGACCTCGTGTGGACGATGAACTTCGGTACGGGCGCCAACATCGACGACCAGTTCCGTCGTCTGAAGCAGTTGCGCCCCAACACCCCGCTGATGTGCTCCGAGTTCTGGAGTGGTTGGTTCGACAAATGGGGTGCCCGTCATGAGACACGTCCTGCCAAGGATATGGTCGAAGGCATGGACGAGATGCTCTCGAAGGGTATCAGTTTCTCGCTTTATATGACACACGGAGGAACGTCGTTCGGACATTGGGCTGGAGCGAACTCTCCCGGATTTGCACCTGATGTGACAAGTTACGACTATGATGCTCCCATCAACGAGTATGGACAAACTACGCCCAAATACTTCGAGTTGCGCAAGATGATGGAAAAGTACAATGACGGCAAGGCTTTGCCTGCTGTGCCTAAACCTGCAGCGCCTATCATCACGATTCCGAAGTTTGAACTGAAGGAGTTCTCTTCAATATTTAATGGTACAGACTCTGAGTTCAAACTGCCCATTCGCAAGGAGGGTGGCTTGATGACATTCGAGGAGATGGATATGGGTTGGGGGGCGATGCTCTACACAACCACAATGCCTGAGATTCCTGCACAGAGTGTTATCACAGCAGATTTCCACGACTTCGCACAGGTGTTCATCAATGGCAAATACATCGGCAAGATTGACCGCGTGAAGAACGAGAAGAGCCTTACCCTGCCTCCTGTGAAGAAGGGCGACGAACTGGAAATCCTCGTTGAAGCGATGGGACGCATCAACTTTGGTCGTGCCATCAAAGACTTCAAAGGCATTGTGGGTGAAGTAGCCATCACAGCAGAAGTGGATGGCATCGAAACCACTTGGAAACCACAAGGTTGGGTGAAATTCGGATTGCCGGACTCTTATGAGAAAGCCGCTAATGCTTTTGTCCACAACAATGATTATACTAAAGCTGATGAAGGTTTGCGATTGGGTAAGAAGGCACAATGGAACACCGATGGCCTCGACCTCGTCACCAAGCGTGGCTACTATCGTGGCTACTTTAACCTCACCAAGGTGGGCGACACCTTCCTCAACTTTGAGACATGGGGCAAGGGACAAGTCTATGTGAATGGTCATGCGATGGGACGCATCTGGTCGATTGGTCCTCAGCAGACACTCTATGTGCCCGGTTGCTGGCTGAAGAAGGGACAGAACGAAATCATCGTGCTCGATGTGGTAGGTCCCAAAGAGGCTGTGGTTTGGGGACAGGACAAGCCTGAACTCAACAAGCTCCAGTTAGAGAAGTCGAACAAGCACAACAACATCGGTGACAAGCCCGACCTCAACAGCGCCACGCCAGCTGTCACAGGAGCATTCAACGCAGGCAATGGCTGGCAAACCGTCAAGTTCAACGCTCCACAAAAGGGTCGTTATCTCGCCATCGAATGCACGTCAACACAAGACGGAAAGGCGCAAGTTGCCATTGCAGAGCTCTATCTGCAAGGAACCGACGGCAAACGTATCTCCCGCGAACCTTGGACAACCAAGTACGCCAACTCCGAGGAGGAGAACGGCAACCACACAGGCGACAAGGTCTATGACCTGCAGGAGAGCACCTACTGGCAGACAGAAAAGAGTGCCACCCTGCCCCACCTCCTCGTCATCGACCTCGGCAGCGAGCAGACCATCTCAGCCCTCGAATATCTGCCACGTGCCGAGCAGGGAGCCCCAGGCAGCGTGAAGAACTACAAGATTTACCTCTACTGACAGCACGGATTGACATCCCATACCAAGAGAACGAGGTAACTGATGCAAGAGGCGGGGACTCCCCGCCTCTTGCATTCACTTCATATTTTTCCCATATTGCAATTGTTTGAGTAAAGGTTTGAAAAATCGGGAGGTGTGCCCCCAAAAAATCGAGGGGTTGGGGAAACTTTTCGGAGAAAGTGGGGAGCCACAACGATAATTATCCGTATCTTTGTACCACAAATCAAAAAAGGAGGACAAATGAAACCATATCTTGACTTGCTCGACCGCATCCTGAAAGAGGGGGTGCAGAAGGGCGACAGAACGGGAACCGGCACCATATCGGTGTTTGGCAACCAGATGCGCTTCAACCTGCAGGAGGGATTCCCCTTGCTGACCACGAAGAAACTGCATCTGAAATCGATTATCTATGAACTGCTGTGGTTCTTGCAGGGCAACACGAACGCGAAATGGCTGCAGGAACGGGGTGTAAGAATCTGGAACGAGTGGGCTGACGAGGATGGTGACCTCGGACACATCTACGGCTACCAATGGCGCAGCTGGCCAGACTACGACGGCGGACATATCGACCAGATCAGCGAGGTGATTGACCAGATCAAGAAGAACCCGAACTCACGCCGTCTGATTGTGTCGGCATGGAACGTGGCTGACCTCGGCAACATGAACCTGCCTCCCTGCCACATCCTGTTCCAGTTCTATGTGGCTGACGGAAAACTGAGCTGCCAGCTCTACCAGCGCAGCGCAGACACATTCCTCGGAGTGCCGTTCAACATCGCTTCTTACGCCCTGCTGACCATGATGGTGGCGCAGGTGTGTGACCTGCAACCAGGCGATTTCGTCTATACGACGGGCGACACGCACCTCTATCTCGACCACATCGAGCAGGCGAAACTCCAGCTGACTCGTGAACCCCGACCGCTGCCGAAGATGAAGATCAATCCCAACGTGAAGAGCATCTTCGACTTCCA
>CADCQH010000070.1 GCA_902803605.1 uncultured Bacteroidales bacterium
CAGTTTGCGCACATTGAACGTGAACTTACCCATCTCTTGTTGGCGACCTTCATTCTGTGCCGTGACAGTGAAAGTGACAGCATTCTCACCAATCTGCGAGGGTACAGCGATAAAATTGCCACCATCCTTATGGGTAAGGGTTCCGTTGGTCATGGAAAGGCTTATTTTGTTGGTGGGAATACCTGGCACACTGACACTGATGGGATTTTGATAGCCCGCATAAAGCACGTTCATCATCGTTGCACTCACTGTTGCCGATGGTTCCACGACGGTATAAGGCTGAGCAAACTCACGACGGATGGTCTCGCCATTACCGTTCTTCATCACGAGATAGCCCCTGAGCGTGAAATCGCCCGTGGAACCGCAGATGGTCTCGTAACGTCCATTCTCAGATTTCAGGAGGGTGTTGCCCACATAGATTTCAGGGCGCTGGGTCGTATCGACTGCAGCCATGATGATTTGAGCAGAGAACTTGCCACCACGCACCACCGTCTGCGCATTAGGGATGACCAATGCCTGAATCTCGTTCACACGCACATCCTTCACGTCGATGTTAGCCACCAACTGGTGGAGCATCTCGCCCTCAGCATGGCGCACGTCGGTCTGCAGTTTGGTAAGCAGGGTGACAGCCGCTGCCACTGGTGTGTTCTCGAACATATATTCCTGCCAGTTCTTGCCCTGCAACTTGGCTTTCTTGGGCACATCCGTAGAGAGATTAGAACGGATTATTTTTTTCTGTTCCTCGTCGTTAATCATGGCAGTGATGCCATTGCGATAGGTTTCGATGGCCAGTTTTAGTTGAGAGCCTTTTCCACCTGCCGATGCCAACATCACATGAGTGGCAGCCTCCAGGTTGTCGCGACCTTCTATGTTGTTGATGTCGGCATCATCGCCGTCGGCTTCACGCACAATCTCCCATTTCAAGTTCTCGGCCATATTGTAGAGCGAGTCGGACATGGCACGTACCCTCTGGGCTCTCGTAAACCACGGACGAGTCTTCTCTGGATTCTGCTTCATGGCTTCCTCCAACTGCTTATAGATTGCCTCGTTCTGTGTGGCAGAGTTGGTTTTCGTGCGATTCAGACCTTCGTCCACAAGCGAGAAGCCTTCAAGCACATCAGATGATACGTTGAGCGCCAGCATTGCCATGAGCACAACGTACATCAGATTGATCATCTTCTGACGTGGACTTAATTTCTTTCTAATCATGCGATTTTCAATTTGAGTGCTTCAACCATCTTGGCATATACCTCATTGAGTTCTTGGAGCTGAGCTGCAAGTTTCTTGGTCTGATCATTCACCTCGTCAATTGTAGCCGACTGGGTGCCAACGCTCTTCAGCTGCATCTCGTAGAAACGGTTGATGCCTGTGAGTGTACGGTTCATGTTCTCCATTTCTTCTGAATCGCGCGTAAGTCGTGCGCTCTGCTCTGCCACCTCTTTGAGAGTATTGGTGAGTTCTGTAAGCTGCTCCACGTAAGCCTTTGTGGCCTCTTGCATCTCTGGCGCCATGCTTTGGAACTGAGCGGAACGGAAGACGGGGGTTGATGAGGAGATGTTCTCTGCCAACTGAGCAGCATCGATAGGCTCGCCAGAGGTCTCAGCAGATGTGCCACCACCATTGATGACAATCGTTCCACCGGCAGGTATGCCACCACCGCCAACGACAACAGTGCCACCACCGATAGGAGCATTGGCCATGCCTGTAGCAGCATTGGCCAAAGCCGCCACCGTTTCTTCAGAGAGAGACGTATTGGCCTGTGCAGCAATGGCTGCATTCTCAGCTGCCTCCTCTGCCAATTCACGCGCATCCATACTCTCCTGTGGTTCGAAACCAGCGAGGAAGAACACGATGACCTCTGTACCCATACCCAACCAAAGCATGATGTCAGCGCCATCCATATGGGTGAGTTTGAAGAGGGCACCTGCAATCACGACGGATGCGCCCCAACTGTATGCATAGTTCAAGAAAGTCTGCCCCCTCTTTGTACGGAGCCACTTCTGTATTCCTGTATATTGTGTTGCCATAAAGACCCCTCCCCCGCCTCCCCTAAATGGGAGGAGTAGAATGTTTGTGGGGGAGAATTCTACTTTTGTTATTCTTGCTATTATCTTATTTTTGGTAACCACCCTCCCCATTCAGGGGGAGTGAGGAGAGGGTCTTCTTATTTTTTCACTTTCGAAGCCGTTCCCACCTGTGACCTCACGCAGCGGAATCCCACGAAAGAGCGTCCCACGTTCTGATATTCATACGAGCGCCAAACACTCTTGATGAAACTCTCTGGGTCTTTCCATGAACCGCCACGCACGCTCTTCTTCTTCAACGCATAAGGATCTTCCTTGGCTGCATTGTAGGTAAGGGTTGGGTTCATATCACTCATAGAGAGCACGCCCGCCTCGGTATAGACGGTGCTGGTCCACTCTGCCACATTGCCTGCCATATCGTAGAGGCCATTGGAGTTGGCGCTATAGATGCCAGTCCTCGACGTAATGAGATTACCGTCCTTGGTGTAGTTGCCTCGATCGGGTTTGAAGTTAGCGTAGTAACATCCCTTATCGCTTGACACGCCATCTTGTTGCCAGGGCAACTCATTTCCGTCCTTACCACGGGCGGCATACTCCCATTCAGCCTCAGTCGGCAGACGGTAACGCTGCACAAACTTCGCCTGAGGTCCCAAGCCCTTCAGCAGGAAATCCGTACGCCAATTGCAAAAAGCATTGGCCTGTTCCCAGTTCACACCCACCACTGGATACTCGTTAAAGTTGGAATGGGTGAAGTAAAGACGCATATAAACCTCGTTCTCCGCATTCTGGAAGTCATTGATCCAGCAGGTCGTGTCTGGATACACATTGACAATATAAGTATTGACGAAATCCCACATGCTGCTGAGCGGACGGGTGATGGTTTCACGATGAATGATGCCGTCATCATCCACATAAGCCGTATCCTTCGAAATCATTACCACCTCATTGGGGTCGTTGTCGAAATCCGTGTTGAGATTGCGCTCATTGGGATCAAGACGATACTTACGCTTGGCCGCCATCACATAGTCAAACACCTCATAGCGGTAGTTCAACTGCTTCACGTCCAGCATCTTCTCACCTGTCACAGGATGGTAGGTATAGACGCTCTCCATCGCACGCTCCTGGTCTTCGTCAGGATTGCGAGGCAAAGCCTTGTTCCAGTTCAAGTGGGGAGTGACGGGTTCTCCGTACTTGTCCTCCTCAATCTTGTAACTCTCGTCACCACCATAGGCAGGGTCAGCCAAACGCTCACGGATGATGGAATCACGCACCCAGCAAACAAACTGACGATACATAGAGTTCGTCACTTCCTTCTCGTCCATCCAGAAAGCATCCACGCTGATGTCCCTCGTCGGCACATCCTTACCCCAAAGGCTATCGGTATTCTCCGTACCCATCTTGAGGCTTCCACGTTTCACCAATACCATACCGTATGGCGCTGGTTCCGACATAGATGTGCCGCTAACACCTGTCACCTCGCCACCTGTAGCGCTCGAGCCCCCCTTGCTGGAGAAACACGAAACGGCTGCCAAGGTAACGACCAACAGGCATGTTGCAAACAATAATCTTTTCATCGTATAATCATATAATGTATAACTCAAACATAACTTTAACGTTAACCCTAACCTTAACCCCAACTGTCAACTCATCACAGCCACCTCACGCTTTGGTGCTTATTCCTACCCTTCTTAAAGAGGTCGAGGTCAGTCAGATAGCCCACCACTAATTCATGACTGCCATGAACTGCTCCCACTCCAGAGGTGTACAACTGGTAGCTATAGCCAAGATTGACGCCATGAAACATACCTCCAAGCAACAACGTCACCGATGTGTTAGGGCTGTACCCCACTCCACCAAAGAATTTCTTCTCACCATTCTCATAAGTCACCTTGCACTGCACATCTTCACGCCACGAGGTCATATCTGACTGCACCAAGAAGGAGGGTTGCAAGGATAATAACGAATTTCTTAATTTAATATTGCATCCACCCATCAAATAATACATCCTCGGTACTTCCAATTCGTAGCGTTTCTCCATCAATATCATCGGTGCCAACAAATGTTGTGAAGAAGCCCCCACCCACAAATTCGGATGGTAATAGTAGAGACCCACACCCATGTCCACTTTGTTGCCTTTCGCCTCCGATGTAGAGAAAGCAGGGTCGTTGTTTTCCTCCAAAGTCACGTTACGAGAGGACACCTTCTCATTCAGCATGGCACCCTGCACACCAATTGCCAGCCTTCCCTTCTTGCCCAGCTTGATGTTATAGGCATACTGCAAACCAATCCTCGTGGTGGTGAACACACCAATATTATCGTTGAAGAAACTCAGACCTGCACCATGATGAGGATTCAGGAAATACACAGGCATATCAGCCCCCACATATAGCGTCGAAGGTGATTTATCATACCCCACCATCTGCATCGAATATGCCGCCACCACATTCAGCTTTCCATCCGTACCCGACACTGCAGGGTTATAAAACGACCTAAGGGCTGTGAAGTCCGAAAACTGCACATCCCACTGTGCTCTCACCTCCAGCACCATCGCTGTCAGGAGAGCCAACGCCACGAAAAATCGTCTGTTCATCAATAAAAATAACTACTTTTTCCCCTTTTTATTGTGCAAGACACCTATTTTTATTTCTTCTAGGATAATATGGAGATAATTCACTTTGGGGTAAAAATCATGGTTTGCAATAAAAAAGTGTGAAAATATTGCAAAAAAAAATCAGAGTTTATTAATTTTGTTTTATAGAAAATGCTTAACTTTGTAAGCCAAACTTTATAAAATCGCCATCTTATTATTAAATGTAATTTATATGAGTATCAGCTACCATCTTTGTCATGGTCTTGGTGCTCATACAGCTACATCTTTGATTATCATTTGCAAATTAAGGACTTTTTTCTTTACCCTCCAAACATTTTCTTGCTTTTTTTCATTTCACACCAAAAACACCACAGAAAAAGTCAGGCAAACGTACCCTTGATGGTTGAGAGTTTAGAGTTTAGGGTTTAGGGTTCAGGGGTTAGAGTTTAGGGTTAGAGTAGGTGGATGCTTATTTTTAGAAGGATGGGGTATTCATCAAGAATGGCAGGTTATTGGGAAATAAGGATGGGTTATTAGGAAATAAGGGTGGTCTTTCGTGTTAAAGAAAACGTTTTAATTTTGCCGTCGGCAATCGTGTGCTTTGCCGCCGTCTCTCTTGCCTTTTGCCGCCGCCTCTCTGCTGTGGAGCCGTCGGGTGTTTTTTTGCCGAGTGTGAACCGCGTTGCAGCGTTGCAGCGTTGCAGTTCAATATGGCCATACCTAAAATGTGAAAGAGAGGTTCTATTTATATATATTATATATATATATAATATATATAAATAGGCCTAATTTTTGGGTTTGGCGACACCTGGCAAACGAACTGCAACGCTGCAACGCTGCAACGCAAAAAAAAGGAGGCACTGGATTCACATCCCA
>CADCQH010000071.1 GCA_902803605.1 uncultured Bacteroidales bacterium
CCGTGTTCCATGCGTGAGAGGCATGTGTCCTAGCCGCTAGACGAAAGCGCCCTTTTTCGTTTGCGAGTGCAAAGGTACGATGTTTTTGTGACATCCATACGCAAAAGGACGTTAAACGATGTTAAAACGGTGGAAAAACCTCTCATTTCTGTTGTTCACATGGCTATTTCTTGGGCTTGATGGTTATCTCTCTGTCATATGCCTCTGGCTTCACCCTATATTCATCGAGGACATAGATGCAGGTACAACCTACGCCTGTTGTGTTGTAGTCGAGGTTGAAAGTGTATCGGTCGTCCTGAGGCTGCAGCTGATACGTGAACTGACTCTTAGTCAGGTTATCAGTAGAGAACGGGTAAGCATTGAAATTGAAAGGTGCGTTCATGGATATCTGCACGCCGTTGCCTTCCTTATTCAACAACTGTACGTATCGATTGTCGCTACGCAGGGCATGGTCTTGAGGGAAGAGATAAGGTTCGTACATGTCAGCAACGGCCTTTGTCCATATACCCAGCTGATAGCCTGTCTTACGGTCTGGATAGTTCTCTTCAGGGCCACGACCGTACCAAGTGATGCGGTCAAACTCGTTGGCGACAGAGGTCGTGAAGCCGATGCGTGGAAGCATTTCAGGCAATTTGCCATTCGGACTCAGATGGTTGTGTATCTTAACCGTTCCGTCATCATAGAAACTATAGGTGTAGTCCAGCGTGAATCCTGCAAACTGAATGCCAGAGATATACAAGTCAAGAGCGCCATAAGACGAAGCACCCACCTGCACAAACTGGCTAACGGTGACGGTCGTCTCGTACTGGTTGCGAGTCAGCCGAACTTCGGTAGGACGCACACGCAACTGGTTCACGCCCTTGGAATACCAAAGTGTAGCAACCTGATTGCCATAACCCTCAGCATAGCCACCATTGACTCTGAAGGCATCCCATGAGTCAAATTCATTGGCCAGCGGAGCACGCCACAAGTTGAAGGTGAGAGGTGCTTTGAGCACAGGCTTGTTCCCTACCTCAATCTGTTCAAGATTGCCTGTCTCCTTGCTGATAACATAACTGAATCCATTACCGCTTATCTTGATTTGCTTGTCATCTTCTTGTGTACTGAGATTGTCAGCAGAAAGCTGTGGAGCAGGAGCTGGAATGTTCCATGAAGAAAGTTCTAATTGGTTCCATGCCACCTCATGACCAGCCTTGGCCCACACCTCGTCTTTCTTCAGTTTAGAGGTAATGAGGACACGATATTCCTTGCCTGCCACAATAGCTGGCTTATGATATGGTATCTTGACAACCTGCTTCTGCTGAGGAGATGTGGAGAATTGGATGTCGCCCTCTTCCAGCACCTCATTGTCAGCCATCAACGCCCAGTGAGAAGCGTATTGCGTAAGGTCTGTGAAGAATAGACGGTTCGTCACCTCCACCTCGCCTGTCTCGACATTAAGCAGACGCACGCTGACTGGCTGTGTGGTCCACTTCATTTGCTTCATCTCCGGCTGTACAGTACGGTCCGGCCAAATGCTGCCATAGGTACGCATGTTGCCACCAATCGTATAGAAGGTGCCCACGTCGCCATTGCCGTCGAAGGTAAGGTAGAGTACGGCATCTTCAGGCTTTCCTTCGCCATCAGCAAGACACTTGTCGTAAATCGCCACGTTGTCCATCTCGGCATCAGCCGTATAGATAGTCTGAGGGTCTTGGGCATGATTGCCTGCAAATCGACCGATGTTGATGGGATAAGGGAAGTTGCTCAGCATACCTCGCTCCCCTCCTCCATTGTTGCCACGACGGTTGTTGTTGGGTTCGGCAGCAGCCGTGGCCTCCGTACCCTTCAACTGTCCGTCAATGTAGAGTTTCATTTCCTTGCCGTCCCAAGAAGCAGTCACGTGATGCCAGTTGCCCATCCAATTGGCAGGCAAATCAACGGTCAGGGCATGTTTCACACCTGAGTGCAAATAGAACTGCAACTTGTCCTGCCCTTTCTGCACAACACCAAACTGCGTGTTGCCCTTTGTTATATATGGCGCTCCCTCATAAGTTCCACTCAACTTGCCAGGCTTGACATCAAAACTGATGGTCAATGCCTTGCTTGACAGTTCCACATTATTGCTGCGATAGACTTCTACCCATTCGTCATGTCCGCTGAGGTGCAACACACCCTTCTCCACCTTCGAATTACCCATAAGGTGGACGGGCGTGTTGTAAGGAGAACTGTCTGTCAACGGACGGATATGTTCCGTAAGGCCTGGGTTGACAAAATCCCAAAGAGCGCCACCCATCAGTCGTGGATGACGACGGATAACAGCCCAATATTCATCCATACCACCACCAGCATTACCAGCCACAGACAAGTATTCATCCATGAACGAAGGACGAGGATCCTCACTCTCAGACACCATTGCCGTATTCATCTCCAACTCGTAAGGCGTCGGATAGCGTGGACCGATGATCTCTTCGCCCGGATGAGCGTATGCATTGCCGCCATACATGAAATAGCGTGTGGGGTCAAGTCTCTTTCCTTCCTTGACCACATCTGTAATATTAGGTCCTTCGCCACTTTCATTACCAGCACTCCAGAACAGTACACATGGGTGGTTGCGGTCACGAAGCACAAGCTTCTGGACACGTTCCAGATACATGGGAAGGAAATTTCTATCGTTCGACAGATATTCGGTAGCATGAGCTTCCGTACCAGCCTCGTCGATGATGTATAAGCCATACTCATCAGCCAATTCAAGATACTTGTTGACTGGAGGATAGTGGGAGGTACGCACACCATTGAAATTGTACTGTTTCAATATCTCCATATCCTTGCGGATGGTCGCTTCGTTCATGGCATGTCCCAGTTCGGGATGCTGCATGTGTGTGTTGGTGGCATTCACTTTGATAGGCTTGCCGTTCAAGTAGAAAGTCTGGTGCCTGATTTCCGTTTCCTTGAATCCCATCTTGCTGGCGATTTCCTGCATCACGGCACCTGCTTCGTTCAACAGTTCGAGTTTTAATCCATAGAGAACAGGGGTCTCTGCCGTCCACTTGTCAGGGTTGGATATAAGCGACGACAACTCAAGCGACTTCTTCCCCTTGCCATTCATCATGAAACGGTCGGAAAGCATCTCCTTCACCTTGTTGCCCTTCGCATCAGTCAACGTAGCACGAACAGCATAGGACCCACTTGCATCCTCATATTTCTTTACATCAACATTCACCTTGAGCGTTGCATCCCTATATTGGTCATCAAGGTCTGTAGTGACAAACCAGTCGAACAATCGGGTCTTGGGAGTGGCGTAGAGCGTCACATCGTCACAGATGCCTGCCAGACGCCAATAGTCCTGACCTTCCAGATAGTAGCCGTCACAATACTTCAGCACACAAACGGCCAAAGTGTTTTTGCCTGGACGCAAATAAGGTGTCACATCATATTCTGCAGGTTCCTGTCCACCTTCATTATAGCCCACCTGTTGACCGTTGAGCCATACGAAAGAACCGCTCTGGGTTTTCTCCATACGCAAGAACACTTGCTGTCCCTTCCATGAAGCAGGGAGGGTGAACGTCTTTCGATAGGCACCTGTCGGATTATACTCTCTGGGCACATGAGGGGGATTAGCCTTGAACGGAGCAGCCACATTACGGAACAATGGGTCTCCATAGCCCTCCATTTCCCAGTTACTCGGAACATTGATGGTGCGCCACTTAGCATCCTTGAAGTCTGTTTCGAAGAATTTCTGCGGCACCTCCTCAGGGGTGTTGGCAAAGAAGAAGCGCCACGCCCCATTGAGCGAAAGATGCTGGTCAGCCAGATAGTAAGCATGACCTTCTTCCTGATTTTCCTCAAAGACTGAGGTGTTCTCAATGTAATCATAAATATGCTCCAGATACTGGGCATTCACTTGTAATGAACAAATTACAAATACGGAAAAGATTAGTTTTTTAATGTTCATGTCGTTGTTTTGAAAGGTTGTAAAATGAAAATGATTTATTCGTCAGATACCAGTCTTATTTCATATATTTCTCCTATCTGCTTACGAGGCTTGGCAACAAACTTAACACGAACTTGTTGCTTTCCCTTCAGCAATTCTGTTGGCACAGGATAGGTCTCGTATTTGAACTCGGAGATACGGTATTTGCCAGTGTTGTTCACTTCCTTCACTAAAACATCGTCAACAAAGATGTCGAACTCATGGCTTTTCCATTCACCCACGCCCCAGTACTTTAGACGCAGGCTCAGGTTCGTCTGTCCACCAGTTTGCATCAGATAACTGAAATAGTGACCATCGCTGGCGTCACGGAAGAATGTGTCGTTTGTATTGCCTACCTGCGAACGGTCTGTTTCCATTTTGTGGTCGGTCTCTGGCTGCTGCTCACCAGGTTGCACCTTGTCAACAGTTCGAGCCTCCAATTCCTGACGTTCTTGTTCCTGCTTAGCTAAGCCATCGAGATAGTCTTTGTAACTATCCTCCGAGAGGGCAAGCCAATACATCATATAACGAGCATCATGCAATTCGAAGAAAGGCATCAGTTCGTTACGAATGGCATTTTCCATTTTCGAGTCGAGGACGAAATGCAGAGGCTTGCCTGCGACAGGCTTCAGACTATTGGCGATATCTTCAATGTTATTGTTAATAAGGATAGGCGCTTCGTTTATAGGAAGTTTCTTTCCGCTGGCGTACTGTCCAAAACGGCTATCGTCAGCCACGAGGTGAGCGAGGTCTTCCGTTCCAGTCTTCATGGCCAGCAAGATGGGACCATGCATCAAGGCGATGTATTGCGGAACATTAGGCAGGTACTTGATGCTGTTGTGCATGGGGAAGTGAATCTCAACATCATCACCCTTCTTCCACTGGCGGTCGATGATGACATACGATGACGGACCGCTGATGATGGTGACTGGTTGACCATTCACCGTCACAGAGAACGTCCCTGGTTTCACCCATCCTGGATAACGCACCAATAGTGGGAATTTACCCTTACCTTGAGTGATGGTAATGCGTGAGGTTTCGCTATAGGGAAATTCTGTGGTTTGCTGTAAAGTGATGCCCTTCTCTTTCCAATTCAGTTCAGATGCCACAAAGAGATTCACGTAGAGCGCGTCTCCCATGTGGGTATAGATAAATTGGTTGTACTTACCATGATTCTCCATACCTGTGCCCACACAACACCACATGGCTTCATTAGGTGCTGAGTAGTTGCGATAATGACGCGGACGAGCAGGTGTGAAATAGACATAACCACCATGCTCAGGATGCTGAGTCGAAAGAATGTGGTTGAATGTGGCCAACTCATAGTAATCGGCATAACGAGCTTCTGGATTTCGGCGATGCAAATCCTCTGTCAGTTTCAACATGTTGTTTGTGTTGCAACTTTCTGGACCGTCGATGTCGTTGATGAAATCCATGCATGCCTCCTTGCTGGGAAAGTGCTCGCGACGGCTGTTTCCGCCAAAAGCGAGTGACCGCTCTCCCGTCACGATATCCCAGAAAAACGCACTTGCATTGTGGTAGATTTCATCACCAGCGAGTTCAGAGATGCGTTCAAATCCCACCACTTTCGGCACTTGGGTGTTGGCATGCATGTTGTCGAGATTGTCCTGCCGCTGTGACATAGGCGTGAGCAGTCGGCGATGCGAAAAACGGCGTGCCACATCAAGATATTTCTTTTCGCCAGTAATAGCATAAGCATCGGCCAACACCTCATTCATTCCGCCATGTTCATTTCCTAACATCTGTTCCATTTGGGCGTCTGTAAGATTAGCCGTCAAGTCAATAGCCCAATCGCAAAAGCCCAAGAAGAGTGTCTTTGCCTGCTCGTTGCCACAATAAAGCCATGCATCACGCAATCCTGCGTACATCTTATGCAGATTGTAGAATGGTGCCCACGAGCCGAAGTAGGTGCCGAAGTCACCCTTTTTGAAAGTGCTCCAGATGCGTTCACTATTTGGCATACCACCTACGTATCCCTTACCCCATTCAGGATGATTCTTCACATTGGCATCCGCACAGGTCTGTAACTCACTAATCATATACTCCATGCGGTGACGACATTCTGCATCGCCCGTTGCAGCATTCATGGCCATTGCTGTCAAATAGTGGCCACCCACATGACCATCCAACCCGTCCCAGTTGGGATAAGTCTTTGCTTTCGGTTCAAGTCCCGCCTCCTTTCGGTAAGGAGCCAATAACCGGTCACAATCATACTGCAATAATGTTTTAATGTTCAAATCACGGGCTTTCTTCAAAGGCCCGTCCAATAACGTTACATCTCCAAGAGGAAACTCATCATGATAAAGTTTCTCTTGTGCCTCTGTCATCGTTACGGCAGCAAGGAATACGGAAAAGATTAGTTTTTTCTTCATATTGTCATATATTTAACTTCTGATAAAGGAATGTTACTCTATAGGTACATCAAGAAGGTTTTCTCCCCTCAGCACATTCTGTCACGGTAATCCTCATAAGTGTATTGCCGGAAGAGTTCAAAGCTACCATCAGTTTTAAGCATACCTATGGCCGGATGCCCTATTCCATTGAACATATTGGTCTTCACTGTGGTATAGTGAATCATATCTTCGAATATCAACGCCTCACCAATCTGAAGTTCATGGTCAAAATACCAGAGTCCCATAAAGTCTCCACTAAGACAGGAGTTGCCCCCAATGCGATAAGGAACCCTTATTTTCTCTTTACCCTCCCTTATTGTCGAATAAGGGTGGGTTATTGATGAAGAGAGGCACCTTATCTGAGGTTGATAAGGCATCTCAAGACAATCGGGCATGTGACAGGTGAAACTGGCATTGATGATGGCTGTCTTGATGCCTGCATTCTCTACGATATCCACGACCTTGGTGAGCAAAGAACCTGTCTGCCAGGCAAAAGCACTACCTGGCTCAAGGATAACCTTCAAATGGGGATAGCGTGCATGGAACCCCTTCAACGTATCAATGAGCAATTCCACATCGTAATCCTTGCGCGTCATCAAATGACCACCTCCAAAATTAATCCACTTCAGTTGAGGGAACCATGAAGAGAATTTCTCCTCAATATGAGTCAGGGTACGTGCAAAGACATCGCTGCCCGACTCACAATGGCAATGAATGTGAAAACCTTCAATGTCTGCAGGCAACTGGCAAGGCAAATCTTTGGCTAAGATGCCGAAACGAGAGCCTGGGGCACAAGGATTGTAAAGTTCTGTCTCTATCTCGCTGTATTCAGGGTTGACTCGTAAACCCACAGATGCCCTACCCTTCACTTTGGGTGAGAATCGTGCATATTGAGTCAGCGAGTTGAAAGTGATATGGCTGGAGCAATCCAATATCTCCTCGAATTCTTCCTCGGTATAAGCAGGGGAATATGTATGTGCCTTGCTCCCAAATTCCTCTTTTGCCAGTCGCGCCTCAAAAAGGGAGGATGCCGTTGTATGCTGGATGTATTCAAGAAAAACAGGGAAACTCTTCCATAGGGCAAATGCCTTGAAAGCCAAGATGATTTCCACATCTGCCCGTTCAGCAACATCTCGAATCAATGCCAAGTTTCTCCTTAGCAATTCCTCTTCCATCACATAACAGGGAGATGGTATCTGGTCAATGTTCTGTTCAAGTAGCGTCATCAGCACATCCTCAATTCATGATAGCGAAGTAATCGACAATACCAACAAGTTTTCCGTGGTCAGTAACAAGCAACGAGTGTATCTTGTGGTTGCGGAACATCTGCTGGATGGTGGTGAGTTTCGCTTCTGGCGAGATGGTTTTCGGGGTGGTCGTCATCACTTCACTCACAGGGATGTTGATAAAGTTCTCACGCGCTCCCTCAACTGCTCGACGGATGTCACCATCGGTGATGATTCCCAAGATTTCGTCACCATCCATAACCACGCCCAGTCCCAGTTTGCCGCTGCTGATAATCATAAGTGCATCGGACAAGAGCATAGTAGGTGGCACGATGGGGAAGTTGTCCGTGTACATCACATCCTTCACCTTTACGAGAAGTTTACGTCCCAATGTTCCACCTGGATGAAACTGAGCAAAGTCTTTGGCACGGAACTTGCGCACCTCCATCAAGGCACACGCCAGCGCATCACCCATTGCCATTGCAGCAGTAGTGCTTGAGGTTGGTGCCAAATTGAGTGGACAGGCTTCCCTTTCCACACTACACAAAATATGGTAGGTGGAATGTTGCGCCAACAGGGAATCGGATTCGCTGGTCATGGACACGATGGGAATGTGACGTTCCTCAAGTGAAGCGATGATGCGGAGAAGTTCATCTGTATTACCTGAATTGCTGATCATGAAGAGAATGTCATCGTTCATAATCATGCCGAGGTCACCATGCAAGGCATCAAGGGCGTTGAGATAGATGGCTGGAGTTCCTGTCGATGCCAACGTCGCTGCAATCTTAGCGCCAACATGTCCAGACTTGCCCACTCCTGTCACAACCACATGGCCTGTACAATGATGGATGAGATCCACCACCTGTTCAAACTGATTGTCCAACTGAGGAATGAGGTCAAGTAATGCCTGGGCTTCGTCACGCAAACAGCGTTCTGCGTATATCTTTGATTTCACTTTCGTTGAGTTAATGGTTAGAGGTTAAGAGTCAGGAATAAGCCTTTAGAGGTCTTCAACAAGCGTGGAAATAACTTGGTCAAGGTCGGTCAGATAGAGCATATTGGGACCGTCGGACAAAGCCTTGTCTGGGTCAGGATGCACCTCGAAGAAATAGCCATTGGCACCAAAAGCCTTGGCTGCCAATGCCATTGCAGGAACAAACTCACGATTACCACCAGTCTTTCCACCAGCTGCACCAGGACGCTGCACGGAGTGAGTGCAGTCCATAATCACCGTGTCTGTGAAGCGGTGCATATCGGCAATGTTACGGAAATCGACAGCCAGATTGTTGTAGCCATAGATATTGCCACGCTCAGTCAACCATACGTTGTCATTGCCGCTCTCCCGCACTTTCTGTACAGGAAATTCCATGTCCAAACCAGAGAGGAACTGCGCCTTCTTGATGTTTACGATACGTCCCGTGCGGGCTGCTGCTACCAGAAGATCTGTCTGTCGGCAGAGAAAAGCAGGAATCTGCAACACATCTGCCACTTCGCCTGCTGGTTGTGCTTGATAACTTTCGTGAATGTCGGTAAGGATGCGCAGTCCATACTTTTCCTTGATGTTGGCGAGCATCAGCATACCCTTCTCCAAACCAGGCCCGCGATAAGAGTGGATGCTGGTTCGGTTAGCCTTATCGAATGATGATTTGAAGATGATGTCAAGGTCGTACTTCTCGTTGAGTCGCACCAATTCCTGTGCCACTATCTCGAGGCACTCCATCGATTCTATCACACAGGGGCCTGCTATAATCGTTGGTTTCATGAGAGTAAAGAGGTGATTGTTACAGTTAGAGGAGAATGAAGAGTTAGAAGGGATATTTCCCGTCGTTTTCAGCTGGAGTGACAGCAGATGGAGTCTCTGGTTGTTCGGGAGCGGTTTGTTGAGGGACAGATGCTCCTGTTGATTTAGGAGAGAGCAGTTCCATATTTTCCACCACGATGTCTATAGACTTTCTGGCAATACCCTGACGGTCGGTATAATCACGTGTCTGAATCTTTCCCTCCACATAGAGTTTATCGCCCTTATGGACATACTTTTCCACCACTTCAGCCTGCTTGCGCCAAAAGACGCAGTTGTGCCATTCTGTACGTTCAGGCACTTGAGTTCCGTTCTGCAAGGTATAACCCCGTTCTGTGGTGGCAAGACGCAGTTGCGCCACACATACCCCTTGGTCAAGATATTTCACTTGTGGATCAGCCCCCACATTGCCTATCAGTATTACTTTATTCATATATGTTTGTAAAGTTTAGAGTTTTTAAGTTATGGATTTAGAGATGAGTAGCTTTGTTCAGCAGATAATGGTCGAGGATGGTCATGGCCGCCATAGCCTCCACAACTGGTACAGCACGTGGCAACACACATGGATCGTGACGTCCCTTCATTTCGAGTACAGTCTCTTCGCCCTTTTGATTGACGGTCGGTTGTGGACGCAATTGCGTAGCAACTGGTTTGAATAGTACACGAAACACAATGTCCTGGCCATTGCTGATACCACCCTGAATACCACCCGAATGATTCGTACGAGTACTGATGCGGCCATTGTCATTGTAGAAGATGTCATTCTGTTCCGATCCACGCTGCCCCACTCCGCCAAAGCCTTCACCGTATTCGAATCCCTTCACGGCATTGATGCTCAGCATAGCTGCACCAAGATCGGCATGAAGTTTGGAGAATGCTGGTTCGCCCAATCCAACGGGACATCCCTGAATGACGCCTGTTATGATGCCGCCAATCGTGTCGCCGTCCGCTTTCACGTCGAGGATGAGTTGCTCCATTTGTTTGGCAACCTCAGCATCAGGACAACGCACAGCATTCTTTTCTATTTGTGCTAAATCATATTGATGATAGTCATTACCTATGGCAATGTTTCCCACCTGTGAGGTATAAGCCGTGATGTCGATGCCCAACTGACGGAGTGCCAATTTGGCAAAGGCTCCACCTACACATCGGGAAATGGTCTCACGAGCGGAAGAGCGTCCGCCGCCACGATAGTCACGCAGTCCATACTTCTCCGTATATGTGAAATCGGCATGAGACGGACGGAACACATCGCGCACATTCTCATAATCGCTGGAATGCTGGTTTGTGTTTCTGACAAGGAAGCCGATAGGACAGCCTGTCGTCTTGCCCTCAAACACGCCCGACAGCAGTTCCACCACATCGCCCTCCTGACGTCCTGTGGTAATACGGCTCTGTCCAGGACGACGCCGATCAAGTTCCGACTGGATGAAATCCATATCCACATCAATGCCAGCAGGCATTCCATCAACCACACCACCAATGCCTGCACCATGACTTTCACCAAATGTGGTCAGCGTGAAAATATGTCCAAACGTATTTCTCATGATCAACAACAACCACATCCACTATTGCCACTACCGCAGCCACCACAACCTCCTTCGCATCCGCCTCCACAACCAGCACATTCACTTGTCGTGTTCAACATCTCAGAAATTTCCTCGTTGGTGGCAGGACGGCTCTCTATCACATGACCCACAAAATGCAAGTCTTGACCGGCACGCGGATGATTTAAGTCTATGGTAACGGCATCCTTCTTGATTTCAATAATGGTTGCATTAAAACGACTGCCATCCTCACCCATCATGGGCACGACAGCACCCTCATGGATGAAATTAGAGTCAATCTTTCCATCGACCATAAATACCGTTTCAGGCACATCGAACATCAATTCATCGTTGAACTCGCCATAAGCATCGGCACAAGGAATGACGAAATCGAACTCGTCTCCACGAGTCAGGTCACGCACATTTTCCTCAAACTTCTCAAGCACCAAGTTGAGACCACTAATGAACTGAAACGGATGGCGTCGGTTTGCCACCTCCACAGGTTCCTCATCCTCCTTTCCTTCCTCGATAGTGAAAAGGCGGTACGCAAGAGTTATATACTTGTTTTCTATTTCCATAAATCCAATTGATAATTTGTTAATGATATTCTTTTGACTTGCAAAGATAAAAAGAAATTGGGAATTGGTCAGTAGGATTGGGAAATTATTTGCCATTCTATATGTTTTTTCATGGAAAAATAGACATTTCCTGATGCATCCATCTTAAAATCCTAATGGAAATGACTAACTTTGCAACCACAAAGTTTACCGTATATGAAAATAGGAATCGTACAACATAGATGCAAGCCTGATGTGGCATCCAACATTGCACGCATTGAGGCTGGCATCATAGAAGCGGCTCAGCAGGGAGCGCAGTTGGTTGTCTTGCAAGAACTGCACAACTCACTCTACTTTTGCCAGACGGAAGACACGTCACGTTTCGATTTGGCTGAACCAATTCCAGGACCATCTACCGAACGCTTTGGGCGTTTGGCCAAGGATTTGGGCGTTGTCATTGTCACTTCTCTCTTTGAGAGACGTGCTCCAGGGCTTTACCACAACACTGCCGTCGTGATTGAAAGTGACGGCACCATTGCTGGCAAATACCGTAAGATGCATATTCCAGATGACCCCGCCTACTACGAAAAATTCTATTTCACTCCTGGCGACCTCGGATTCCATCCCATCAAGACAAGTGTAGGAATATTGGGGGTTCAGGTGTGCTGGGACCAATGGTATCCAGAAGGAGCTCGACTTATGGCACTTCAAGGAGCCCAAGTCCTCATCTACCCCACTGCCATCGGATATGAATCGTCTGATACTCTTGAAGAACAACAACGCCAACGTGAGGCATGGATGACCGTGCAACGTGGACATGCCGTTGCCAACGGACTTCCCGTCATTGCGGTGAACCGAACAGGGCATGAACCCGATCCGTCAGGGCAGACCAATGGCATCCAGTTTTGGGGAAGTAGTTTTGTGGCAGGTCCACAAGGTGAAATTCTCTACCAAGCCCCTATCGACGAGGAAGCCGTTGTCGTCCTTGATGTTGACCTCCTACGCAGTGAAAATGTCCGTCGTTGGTGGCCCTTCCTCCGTGACCGTCGCATAGAAGAGTTCGGAGGACTTACCCAACGTTTTATGGACTGACGGCTTAGAGTTTTATTTTCACAGGTTTGGATTCGTTGTGAAGGCGGTCGAGGGAAGTGACGACTAACGTAGAACCATTTTCAAGATTAGGAAGGGTAATGGTGTTTGCGCTGATGATGGCCATAATGTGTTCTGCATCCTCCAAGTTGATTTTTTCCCCCTTCCCGAAGAGATAGACAACAAATTGACGGACACGATCCATTTCTTTCTTGGCGCGAGGAGTTTCCCAAGTGAGGACTGTCCCTGTCATCGCGTACTTGGCGATCTTCACACTTTTGGGCTTAGCAGGAGCCTTCTTATCGATGAACGGCATGAGAGGCTGGAGAGCAGGCGTAGAATGATAGACTTGCTGAAGAACTGTGCGGTAGTTGCCTGGATTATTGACACAAGCAGCTGCATACCATTGACAAGAGCCTTGGACGTTAGGAAGAGAACGCTGAAGATTGTACTTGACAAGCATTTGATGGGAGTTGGGATTGTTAGGGTCAACACCTTTTACCGTGCGTTCAATGTCTTGCCCGATAAATAGCGGACGCCCTCCACAATAATCATTCCACCAGTTCACCAACACTTCATAGTCTGCAGCCTTGGTACCAAGATTCCAATATATCTGAGGAATGTTGTAGTCAATCCACCCCTGCTTCACCCAATATACAATGTCTGCATAAAGGTCATCGTAGTTTTGCGTTCCTGACGTGGCACTACCCTCTTTGCTATTTTGTCCTGTAGGACTATTACGATAAATGCCAAATGGAGAAATGCCGAATTTTACCCAGGGCTTGACATTACGCACCAATTGATGAAGGTCACGGATGAGAAGATTGACATTATCCCGTCGCCAATCTTCAATGGACGAGAAACCACGCGGGTCGGCTTCATAGTATGCTTGATCAGGCAACGGAACTCCGTTGACGGGATAAGGATAAAAGTAGTCATCCATGTGAATACCATCGACATCGTAGTGTTGAAGGATGTCTTCAACCACCATGCAGGTATAAGTACGGTTTTCGGGAATAGCTGGATTGAAGATGTAAAGTTCATCATATTCGAACATACGTTCAGGGTGACGCACCGCTGCATGATTCTGTGCCAAAGCCTTTGTTCCCTTGGTCTTGGCACGATAGGGATTAATCCATGCATGGCATTCCATTTCACGTTTGTGACACTCATCGACCATCCATGCAAGAGGATCCCATCCATCGGCAGGAGCAACACCTTGAGTACCTGTCAGATAGCGTGACCACGGTTCGTATGCTGACTTGTAGAGGGCATCTCCTTCGGCACGCACCTGAAATAGGATGGCGTTGATGCCACATTGCTGGAGGGTGTCAAGTTGGTCGGAAAGCATCTGACGAATTTGAGCAGGCGTCTTGCCGAGATATTGACCATTAACACATTGAATCCATGCTCCACGGAATTCACGTTTGGGATTGGTTGCAAAGGATATTGAAAGTGAAAAACTAAGGACTAAAAGTAAAAGTATCCGCTTCATGTGGTTTAGAATTTAGGGTTGAAAGTAGAGGCTATATGGTTGATTGTTTAGAGTTTAGAGCTTAGAGTTTAGAGCTTAGAGGAACGGGGTGAGGAGGTTGCCAAACCATCCTTGGAACTTCTTGCCAGCAGTACGGGTGCCCCAGTAACCTTTCTCCATAAGAGTGGCAGACTTGAGTTGCTCGTTAAAGAGGTCTGTCAGTTCTTGGGTGGTTTTCCTACTGAAGATGACGGTATTGACTTCGTAATCACAGCGTAATGAACGGGCATCCATATTGCTGGAGCCAACAGTACAATAAAGGTCATCAATCATCATAATCTTCGTATGATGGAAACCGCCATGGAATAGATAGACCTTTGCTCCACGTTTAGCCAGATTATTCCCTACATAATGGGAGGCTTCTGGCGTCAGGGGAATATCACTCTTGGCAGACAAGAGTATCTGTACATCCACACCACGGTCGATGGCACGTTTCAGAGCTTTCCTTACCCGATGGGTGGGCACGAAATACGGATTGATTAGAAGCACCTTATGCTGCGCTGTATTAAGCATCTCAGCAAAGAGATCACGGATGGCATCGGGAGTACTTCCTGTATGGCGGTCGATGATGGCAAGACGCTGATTGTCATTACTGGGAATCGTCGTGGGGAAATACTTTTCACCAACAATGTGTTCTTTGGTTGCCTTGTACCACATACGGCAGAATATCTTATGCAGTTCATTCACGGCAGGCCCTTCGATGTGCATGTGCATATCATGCCAATCACCAATCTCTGGGATGCCTTCGATGTAGTAATCTGCTACGTTCATGCCACCTGTATAAGCAATCTTTCCATCTATGACCACAATCTTGCGATGGTCACGAGGAATAATGTGATTCACCCAAGGGAAACGGATAGGGTCAAACTTCACCAACTTGACCCCCAATGCGTTGATAGAGTCATGCATGTGAGCCTTAATGGGCTGATTGTTGGATGCATTACCAAAAGCATCATACAGCGCACGTACCTCCACACCCTCGGCCGCTTTCTGTGCTAAAAGATGAAAGAGAAGTCCGGCAATGGAATCGTTACGGAAATTGAAGTATTCAAGATGAATGAACGACTTGGCATTGCGAACTGCTTCAAACATATCTTCAAACTTATCATGCCCCGTCTTCAGTAGATGTACAGAATTACCATCATAAAGGTTGATCCCCCTTGCTCTCAAATGGGCTGCCATCAGAGAGTCGGAGGTTTGTGCATTGACTACCGACATCAACGGAATGATGAATAGCAATATGAATAAATATCTTCTCACTTTCTTACCAATTGATGGGTTCTATATTATGTTGCTGCAAATACTGATTGCAAATACTGAAATGGTGGTTGCCGAAGAAACCACGGTATGCAGACAGAGGTGATGGATGTGCAGAACGCAGGATACAATGCTTGGAGGCATCAATGAGCGAAGCCTTGCTTTGTGCATAACTGCCCCATAGGATGAACACCACATGCTCCCGTTCAGAACTCACCAAGCGGATGACGGCATCCGTAAATTCTTCCCAGCCACGTTTCTGATGACTGGCTGCAGCATGGGCACGTACAGTTAAAGTGGCATTTAAGAGTAAGACACCCTGTTCTGCCCATCGGGTTAGATTGCCCGATTGAGGAACAGGCTTGCCGAGGTCTGTCTGAATCTCCTGAAAAATGTTGCGGAGCGATGGAGGGAATGGTACGCCGTCGTTGACCGAGAAACACAAGCCATGTGCCTGTTGTGGTTCGTGATAGGGGTCTTGTCCGATGAGCACCACTTTTACTTTGGACAGAGGGCAGAGATTGAAGGCATTGAAGATAAGTGCGCCAGGAGGATAGCATGTTCCCTGGGCATACTCTTTCTTGACGAACTGTATCAGTTGCTCGAAATAAGGCTTGTCAAACTCTGGTTGGAGTTTTTCAAGCCACGATGCCTCTATCTGTACCTTTGCCATGTGCTAAACCTTGACGTCAACTTGATTACTCTATAAAACCAGCCTCCATCCAGGATGCCAAAAGTTGCTTTACATCTTCCTTGGCTTGGGAGGCTTCCACCTCATATTCGTCAAGAAGAAGTTGTACCATATCCTGTTCATTGAAGTCCTTGCCTACCACTTGTTTCCATATATAGGCTGCCGACTCGTTCAATGTGATGACTTTCGTAAAGTCTATATTCTCCACTCCATGTGCAATGATGATGTTCTCGCCACACACATTCCGCAATTCAAAACCTTTTTTAATCTTCATATTATTAATAATGTATTTCTTCTTTTTCGTATGATGTTAATTCGTCCCCTTCTTGGTCCATCGTTCTGGCCATTGATGGAGCCACAACAGACGATACAGAGCCAACAAGTATCTCCTCATGGGTAACAATTTAGGCCAGACGGATGAGTAGCATTTCCACGCTTTAGAGGTAGCCAGCGTATAGGTTTTCCCTTTACGCACCACTTGCAGCAGTTTCGCCCTCACATTTTCTTTTGGGAACATTTCCGTCCCATTCACATTGCCATCCCCTCGCATCGTCACTTCACCATCCTTGATGGCTTCTATACGGTGGCAGACAAAATGACCTTCTGTCACTTCTGCCAGTATCACGTCACCCACGGAAAGGTGATCCACCTGCCCAAACACCAATTTGTCTCTTCCATCTTCTATGAATGGTCGCATACTGTTGCCACGTGCCATCATAGTGGCTGTGTGCCCCTCTTGAATCAGTTGCACCACATGAGGCAAGAAGATTGCGTTTTCGACCGTCAATTTATCCATTCCTCAATTGGTTGATTCCGACCTAAAGGTTCCCCCACACTCCGTATGGTTTGCCGGTCATGGCCTCATAACTCATCTTCACAGCCTCTTCGTCCGGAAGGTTCTCCAAAAAATATACGGGCACCAATTCCAACAGTTTCGCCACCGTGTCGCTGGTTCCCACATAATCACGCCTATCCCATTTCATGACTGAGCATGAAGGCAACAAGGAGGCATATCCATCTACAATTTTCATTCTCTCTATCCTATTGTAGGGTGCCTGCTTCAGTTGCAGGAATGCTCCGATAGGGGCTTCCACATTACGATAGCAGGGAGTCTTACCACTCCAAGGAGAGCCAAAGACACGTGCCACACCATCCTCACATACCCTCACCACAGGGTTATCGTCATTCATCAAGTCCGTGTCTGGAACATACTGAAGCCAATTGTGCGTGTGAGTACTCTTTCCTGTACCACTTACACCAAGACAGAGATAACCCATTCCATTTCTTCTCACCACAGACGCATGCATCAGAACGGTCATCTTATCAGCACCAGCAAAGGCATACATCATCATCAAGGCGTTGTTCAATCCAAAATTACGCATGGATTCGTCACCATTCAAACATACTTTGCCTGAGGAGAAATCCGCCGTAGCCTGTATCAGACAGCATTGCCTTCCACTGACATCGCTCACCAAAATCTGATAGGAGCCATCTTCCAGATGATAAACTCCATGATTGTTTCCTCCACAGTCGAACTGTCCTATCTCTTTACCCTTCTTGGCTGGACGCCACGTGTCATCCACTATCAGTTCGAACAGTAAAGGTTCATCATTAGGAACATCTCCCACACGAAAGGGTTCACTCGATGGCAATAACGCAGATGTGTTCTTCTCGTCGGAGAAGTTCACACAATAATGATGACGCCCTACTTTATAATATACTTTCTCCATTTATTCTTTCCAAACGGCCTTAGCCCAAGAGGTTGTGTAATAATCCGTATTGAAGGATGTAGAATTATACTTCGCAAAAGGTATGAACATGGACACACCACAGCATTGTGCATCATCAATTTGTATCGATTTCTTGATATAACCTGTATACCAATGCCCTACGTGCAGACAAGTGACCATCTTGTCCGTTGCTGCTTTCCATTGGACATATTCCTCATCATCAAGCACCTTCAGCATGATTCCTTGCATATCCAGGAAATCAGGATAATCGGAAGTCCATTCACCATAATGAATGTAATTCAGCATGGACGATGTGTTGAGTGCCATCATTTCTGAACGATGCGCAGCTACAATAGACTTCATATAGGTGGCATAATCATCCATTACGCTTGTGTTTATTGCAGAGATGACAAGACCGTACGCAGTTTTGCTGTATTCGTGCTTATAAACCTCCAGCATCTTATCCACATAGCCATTATTTCTGAACATAGCTCTAACCATCGTCTTATAGTTGGCTCCAGGCGCAGGAATCTCAGCGGGAGATGCGATCAGAGATTTTGCCACATGGCGCAATTCATATGCCACCTCTATATTCTGCATCACACAAGCGTCAAAGAAGATGAAATCAAGTTTCCTTCCTTCTAAGGCTGCTTCTAAGGCTGCAGCCATATCGGGTATTTCCATCTGATAACCGAAGTCATTATTGTTGGCGTTTCTGCCGTTGTCCACTCCGAAGGTCTTCCGTCTGGAGAAAGCTTCATAGCTCTCATCATCGCTGAATCCAGAAGGCACCCAACCCGAGGAATGTGACCATAGCACCAATCCGTAGCTGTCGGCTGGATATTGGTTCTTGACATAATCCACAAAAGACCGCAGTTGCTCTGCAGAAGAGGAATTGACATCCTCCACATATTCTTTCACTGGCGTCAAGTCAGACAGCGAAGTTTTCTTGGTGTTCTTGTCCACCACATAGATGCGGGGCATTTTCAGATCATCAATGTAAATGACTAAGCGGTCACCAACAAACAGGGTGTCATTATCCATTCCCGCCAACATTTCTTGTATATCACCCGCTACATTTTTGTTCAGAGAGTTCTCCGCCACCATATACACCATCACCGTACGGTTCTCCGCATAAGGAGAGACAAAGGGCTGTGTGCCATCGTCTTTCGAACATGCAGAAAACGAACAAGTTGCAACAATGACATACACCATTATTGCAACTGTGCCATACATGCTACGGAATAAACTTATCACCCTATTCATTGACAAAAGAATCCAATGGATGCCTGAACTGGAATCCCTCTAACGTCCTAATCCTCGTATAAGAATTATCCAGATAGCGTTTCTTTATCTTATAGTATTTCTTTGAGAGTTTCTTACGACTTGTCGCAAAGTACACGCAAGCCGTCTGATGGTCTTCCTTCAACGTGCCCTCCAGATACTCCTTCAACTGAAGGCTGAATTCAGAACGGAAAGGCAGGAACTTCGTCTTCTTCATCAAGTCAAGGCTGTCCACCTCGTTGATAAAGGTGATGTACACCACCGAGTCCGTCAGTTGCTGGCTCACGCCAAAAAGATACACCTTCCCGTTCCCTCTGTCATATTGAGTCGATTTCTTCTTCGCCATCGCCAGCATCGGCAGGAGCAGCATCATCAGTAAAACTATTCTTCTCATTCGTCAGGTGTGTTTTATCCCAAATAACTCTTCAAGAGACGGCTCTTCGACTGCGAGCGCAGGCGGCGGATGGCCTTCTCCTTGATTTGGCGTACACGTTCACGGGTCAAGTTAAAGCGGTCACCAATCTCTTCTAATGTCTTTTCTGGTTCACCCAGTCCGAAGAACATCTTGATGATTTCCTTCTCACGGGTGGTCAGCGTGTCGAGCGCACGTTCAATCTCCTTCTGCAAAGATTCAGTCACCAACGTGCGGTCCGCTGATGGAGAATCCGGATTGGAGAGGATGTCCAGCAGGCTGTTGTCCTCGCCCTCCACAAACGGAGCGTCCACGCTGATATGGCGACCGCTCACCTTCATCGTGTCAGCCACCTTATCGACAGGCAAGTCAAGTTGAGCAGCCAGTTCCTCTGGTGAAGGACGACGCTCATTCTCCTGTTCAAATTTCGAGAAAGCCTTGCCTATCTTGTTGAGCGAACCTACCTGGTTCAGCGGCAGACGAACAATACGGCTCTGCTCAGCCAACGCCTGCAGAATCGACTGGCGAATCCACCACACAGCATACGAGATGAACTTGAAACCGCGAGTCTCGTCAAACTTCTCTGCAGCCTTAATCAAACCCAGATTTCCCTCGTTGATCAAATCAGGCAAACTCAAGCCCTGGTTCTGATACTGCTTAGCCACAGAAACGACGAAACGAAGGTTCGCTCTTGTCAGTTTCTCCAGAGCCTTTCGACCCTCGACACCGCCCTTGCGAATCTTCGCTGCCAGTTCTACCTCTTCTTCAACAGTAATTAACTCCTCACGACCGATTTCCTGCAAGTACTTATCTAATGAAGCACTCTCACGGTTCGTGATTGACTTGGTAATTTTTAATTGTCTCATACTTTACGCGTAAAAAAGCGTGCAAATATAGAGCATTTTCTTCTAAAATTCAAATCTTTCACATAATTTATGACTGACGATAGGCTTTTTTCGCACGGGCATAATGAAAACCATGCCATGCCATAGCAGTTGTCCTATTTCAGTAGGCTGGTGAAAGCTGCGGGGTAAGGTGTCTCAAATTTAAGCACTTCACCTGTGACAGGATGACGGAAAGCAAGACGATAAGCATGGAGACAGAAACGCCCGACAGGGTTACTGCGGTCACCATAAGCCTCAACCGTGCTGCCATATTTGTGGTCGCCAACTATGGGATGATGCAGGTCACTCATGTGTACACGAATTTGGTTCTTCCTGCCAGTTTCAAGCTTGAATTCCACCAGCGAA
>CADCQH010000072.1 GCA_902803605.1 uncultured Bacteroidales bacterium
CGTTTCTTATATTCGTTGGTGAATACACGAGTGATGCAACCGTTCACCACATGCATGTAATTGACGTATGCCTTGTTTTCATCGTCCTCGATGCTGAATACATCGATGTTTTGGTTGGTGCTGGTGATGACACGGCTTTTACTGTCAAATTCTTTAGCGAGGACGTACTTTTGTTTGATCGTCTCTGCTTCCAAAAACTGCTCTTTCTCTGCTAACGCCTGCATCTCTTCGAGTAATTTCTGGCACAGGTTTCTGGTGTTGCCACTTAGAATTTCTTTGATTTCATCGATTTGCTGTAAGTATTCCTCTCTGGATTGAAGGCCGATGCAGGGTGCTTTGCACTTGCCAATGTCAAAATAGAGGCACTTCTTCAGTTTTTTTTGTTCCAGTTTCTCTGGGGTGATAGGAGTGTGGCAAAGACGAATCTGATAGAGTTTCCCAATCAGTTCCATCATCTCATTCAATGTGCCTGCATGACTGAAAGGTCCGTAATATGTGCCCGTCTTTTTGTCGATGTTTCTGGTCTTGACAACACGAGGAAAGTACTCGTTGGTGATGCAAACAGAGGGGTAGGTCTTCCCGTCTTTCAGCAGTATGTTGTAGAAAGGTTGGTGCGCCTTGATGAGGTTGTTTTCCTGAATGAGCGCGTCTTCATCCGTTGGCACCACCACATATTTGATGTCCTCAATCTTGCTGACCAAGATTTGTGTTTTGCGATTCTTGTAGGAATTATTGAAGTAGGAACTCACACGACGTTTCAGGTTCTTTGCCTTACCCACATAAATCACCTTGCCATCCTTATCTAGGTACTGATAGCATCCAGGTTCTTCTGTGAGGCTGTTGACAATCACCTTCAACCGTTGGAGTCTTTCTTCGTCTTTCGCCATTCGTGGACTTTGTTTTATGTTTCCCACTTAAAGTAATACTTTTGTTTCACGTGAAACAATTACTGGCTAACTGTCCAATTATCAACGTGAAACAAAAATATGCTTCATGTAGGGGTTTAGTTCTTTTTCAGGAAAAACACCCTTAGAGGCGGAGTAGGGTGGTGATTTCAATTCCGTCACCGATAGCCTCTCTGCCATGCAATCCCTCATCACGAATCTCTATTACAAAGTTCATGTAGCACTTCTTGGGATTGAATTTTTTGACGAGGTTCCAAGCCGCTTTGATGGTGCCGCCTGTGGCAAGTAAATCGTCATGCAGCAATACCACATCGTTCTCGTCGATGGCATCCACATGAATCTCGATGCTGTCTGTGCCGTACTCTTTCGTGTATGACTCCTTGATGGTCTTGTAGGGAAGTTTTCCTGGTTTGCGTGCCATCACGAAGCCGGCATTCAGACGACGGGCAAGGATGGCGCCCATCACGTAGCCGCGTGTTTCCAGTCCCACCACCTTTGTGATGCCCTTGTCCTTGTAGAGCTCGTAGAGTTCCTCTTCCATGATCTCAAGCGCTTTGGCATCCTTGAAGAGTGTTGTGACATCACGGAAGTTGATGCCCTTCTGGGGAAAGTCGGGGATGCTGCGCAAATGGTCTAATAGATACGGGTTGTTCAGTTCCATTGTTTTGTTATATGGTTTGTTTTGTTGATGCTTCTAAATCGCTGATTTTGCATATTATACATTCAAATTGTTTCACGTGGAACAATAGTCTGGGTCTCAACTCTCATCATCTCCCCATCAGCACCAGCATGATATTGATGTCGGAGGGTGAAACGCCAGGGATGCGAGAGGCCTGTGCCAACGTGACAGGTTGGATGGCTTGCAGTTTCTGGCGTGCTTCGATGGAGATTTGAGTCATGTTGGGGTAATCGAACTTGTCCAAGATTTTGATGTTCTCCAGACGAATCATCTTGTCAGCCATTTGCTGTTCACGATAGATGTAGCCCTTGTATTTGATTTGTATCTCTGCTGCCTCAATGATTTCTTCACGTCGTGGGTCATCGCCCAAGATGCGTTCCAGTTCCTTGCGGAAGGAGTCGATGTGAGGCGCGATATTGTTGATGTTGACTTGGGGACGTCCCAAGAGTTCTTCCAGTTTGCAACCTTGACGGAGTGGGGTGGTACCCAAGGTCTCCAAAGAGGGATTGATGAGGGAAGGCTTCAGTGAGAAATTGGCTACATACGTTGTGATAGCGTCAATTTTCTCCTTCTTCGAACACATGAGTTGGTAGCGTTCTTCTGATGCCAGTCCCAACTGATAACTGCGTTCAGTCAGCCGCATGTCAGCATCGTCCTGACGCAGCAAAATGCGATATTCTGCACGTGAAGTGAACATACGATAAGGCTCATCCACACCCTTCGTCACAAGGTCGTCAATCAGCACACCTATATAGGCCTCATTTCTGCCCAGGGTGAAGGGCTCACCGTTATGGAGAAGAGCACCAGAATCACCATCTGCAGAACGACTGATGCTACTGTTGATAGCCGCATTGATGCCGGCAATCACACCCTGTCCAGCCGCCTCTTCATAGCCTGTCGTACCGTTCACTTGTCCTGCCAGGAAGAGGTTTTTTACTACCTTTGACTCCAAAGAATGCTTCAGTTGGGTGGGGTCGAAGAAGTCATACTCGATAGCATAACCGGGTCGATACACCTCCAGATTCTTGAAGGCAGGAATTTTGCGCAGCGCTGTCAGTTGGATGTCCAAAGGGAGGGACGAAGAGAAACCGTTTAGGTACATCTCGTTGGTCGTTTCCCCCTCTGGTTCGAGGAAGAGCATGTGTTCGTCCCTGTCTGGGAAGGTGTGCAGTTTCGTCTCGATGCTGGGGCAATAACGAGGACCTATGCTTTGGATTTGTCCATTATACAGAGGCGAGTCAGGTAGTCCTGATCGCAACACCTCATGCACCTCCGTATTTGTGTAGCAAATCCAGCAGGGCAGGTTATTGCGCTTGCTCACAGATGTCTGTTCTGTTGGCAGATAGGAGAACTTATGGAAATCGTGGTCGCCGTCCTGCAACTCCATCAATGAGAAATCCACGCTTCGCTTGTCGATGCGTACAGGTGTGCCTGTCTTCATTCTTCCAGCACGGATGCCGTGTTTCGTGATGCTCTCCGTCAGTTCCAACGAAGCCGCCTCAGCACATCTGCCACCTTGTATCTTCACCCGTCCGATGTGCATCAAGCCATTCAGAAACGTGCCTGCCGTGATGATGACACACTTCGCGTGAAATTCTGCTCCATAATAAGTTTTTACACCTTTAACAGTATGATTATCAACGATTAACTCTCTTACTTGGTCCTGCCAGAGTTGCAGATTGGGGATGTTCTCCAGAATCTCTCTCCACGTCCAGATGAACTTGGCTCGGTCACATTGCGAACGAGGGCTCCACACAGCAGGCCCCTTTGAAAGGTTTAACATCCTGAATTGCAGGCTACAGCGGTCAGTCACGATGCCCGTATAGCCGCCTAACGCATCGATCTCTCTCACTATCTGCCCTTTGGCAATACCACCAATGGCAGGATTGCACGACATCTGTGCAATCTTGTTCATATCCATCGTGATGAGACACGTCTTGGCACCCAAATTCGCAGCAGCGGCAGCAGCCTCACATCCAGCGTGACCTGCTCCCACCACCACCACATCGTAGTTGAAAATCATCTTATTACGCGTAATTGAAATGCAAAGGTAGTGAAAACCGAGAGAAGAACAAAATAAATCTGAATTTATTTTTGGCGGAAACTTCTGGTGTGGGGCGTTTTTGAAAATTAAAAGTGGCCGTAGTCGATGGAAATAGGCGTTTTTATACTTACCTCGTACTCAATGTCCATCGCTAATCGATTGAACACAAAAATGAGTCGCAAAACCGATCACGAAAACGAGCCGCTAAGCCGATTACACAAATGAAAAATTCAGGAGAAATCATGTCGCCATTATGGCTTACTGTTGAAGTGCTTTTCCAATCGCTGATATTCCTTCTTGGTCAGCCGCATGAAACTACCATGCTGGGGCGCTGTCACACCCTCGATATCGACAGGGTCGTGGAATCCTTTGAGGAATTCGTCCGTTTGGCAGATACGATAGTGCTTGGGACGGTCGCTGTATTGGATGTAAGCCACACGCCATCCTTTTTCGCCCACAATCTGAAAGGCGCTGCTGCCCTCACACTTCTTGTTGCCCTCGAAGCTGACAAAGTCGTTCTCGTCGGGTTCTGGCCAAGGTCCAGTGAGTTTGTCTGCCGTTGTCTGGAAGATGCCAGGATGTCCTCCCTCCTTCTTGATGAGCATGTGGTACTTCCCGTCACTCTTCAGGTAGTTGATGTCCGCATCAATGGTGGCATAGCCCCAGTCGAAGAGCACCTGAGGCTTGGTCAGTTTGGTGAAGGTCTTGTCGGCATAGCTATACACCATGCGGTCGTACTTGTCGCCCTCATTGCTGCTCCAGATGGAGTAGTAGATGAAGTAACCGCCCTTCTCGCCATTGGGCCACACATAACTCGCGTCCCAGAAGATTTGGGGTGCCCACACACGGTTGATTTTACTCCAATCGGCGATGATGTCAGGGCTCTCAGGGTCGCAGAAGATTTCATTGCCCTTCCTGAAGTCAAAGGTCTTGGAAGTCCAATGAATGAGGTCATCACTCTTCAGCAGGTCGATGCCGTAGTTGAACCACGAACGGCTCTTTCTGTTGCACATGTCTGTCGTCACCATCAGGTAGCCCTTCCCTGCGTCAGACCTGCGGCACACGTAGGCATCACGCTGTCCACCCTCGATGCGGGCATGTTCTTCTGGGTTCATGATGGCCTTGCCCTCGTTGAGGTCGTGATAGTGAAGACCGTCGCGGCTCAGGGCATAAGCCGTAAACTCGCCCTGGTCGCTCATGTGGCAGTAGAGGTAACCATACGTGCCCCTCTGACGGTTTTGTGCAGAGAGGGGGAGTGCCGAAAGCCCCAGCAGAAGGAGGCTCCACAAATAGATGCTTTTCTTCATTACTTGATAGGTGTTAGTTAGTGTTCCGCTTGCAAAGGTAAGAGAAATCACTCATATTTACCAAATAAAAAGCGATAAAACTATCTGAGCTGTGGTTTTCTCCATGAATAATTTGGGGGAATCGACTTTTCTGCTTATCTTTGCAACTAAGATAGGTAAGACCTTAACTGCTCTTGGGGGAAACGGTCGTTAAGGGGGTCATCCATTCATGCTCATCTGATGAAGAAGTGGACGCAATGATGGTGGTGGATGAATCGGACGAGCGGGGTGGAAATCGATGGCGAAGCCATAGTATATGAGAGGGATTCCGCCATTTTTAGGGGGTGGAAAGTGTAGGGGGGCAGGATGGCTCAAACAGTGCATTGTAACGACACACCAACAATGATGCGTATGACTTGGACATCAGAATTACGTGATTTCATTAGCACCCATCTGAATGATGATACGGCTGAGTTGCTGTTGGCTGCTCAACGTTATCAAGGTATTGATGTGCCTTTTGCTGTGGAGCAGATTGAGGCGCGGAAACGGTTGAAGACGAAATTGCCTGAATGGTATGCCCATCCAGACCTCATCATGGGAGGGAGGGTGCCAGCAGAGCAATGCAGTTCAGAGATGACGGCCCGTTACAAGCGAAGCATGATAGAGGGGAAAAGTATGTGTGACATGACAGGTGGCATGGGTGTCGATTTCTGGTATATGTCGGAAGGGATGGAGCGTGCTATCTATACAGAGAGAAATGCAGCGCTATGTGAAATAGCCAAGCATAACTTTCAGGTTCTCAAGGATGAAAAACATCCAGAAGTGGAGGTGAGATGTGGGGATGGACGAGAATTGCCTATTCCATCGGTAGATGTCATCTATCTTGACCCTGCAAGGAGGGCGGGTGATGGAAGCCGTGTGTATGCGATGGAGGATTGTGAACCGAACATTGTGGAGTGGCAAAATGAACTTATGGCACATGCTAAGATGGTGTTGGTGAAACTCTCCCCTATGGTCGATTTGACGGATGTGCTGCGGAAGTTGCAGCATGTGACAAGCATTTATATTGTGGGGGTGAAAAATGAATGTAAGGAGGTGTTGGTCAAACAAGTTTCCTTGAATGTTCAAGGAGCGGAGGATGCAGTGCAGGGTGTAACGATACATTGTGTGGATTTCTTGGGGGAGAGGGTGCTGCATGATGTGACCGCTTTTCCAGATGAGACGGATGCTCTTGTTTCAGAGGAAGGTGTGAAACGCTATTTGTATGAACCCGATGTAACCCTGATGAAGGCTCAGGTGTTTGGCGCTCTCTGCCATCGTTTTGGGGTCAGTCAGTTAGAGATGGGCACCCATCTGATGACGTCTGATGAACTTGTGGCTGATTTCCCTGGTCGCATATTCGAAATAGAGGAACAGTTACCCTTCTCGTCGAAGGTGCTGAAAGGTTTGAAGAAAGAGATGCCTCAAGCCAATATTGCCACACGCAATTTTGTGATGACGGCAGATGAATTGCGGAAAAGGACAGGCATCAAAGATGGGGGCGATGTGTATTTGTTTGGGGCAAAAGTGAAAGATGTGGGGCAGATGTTATTGAAATGCAGAAAAAAAGTAGTACCTTCGCACCCATGAAACGAACTGATTTTGAAATCATGGCGCCAGTGGGGAGCCGAGAAAGCCTGGCTGCAGCATTGAAGGCTGGGGCAAATTCCGTGTATTTCGGCATCGGGAAACTGAACATGCGGAGCCACAGTGCCAATGCCTTCACGATTGAAGACTTGAAGGAGATTGCTGCCATCTGTCATGAGCATGGGGTGCAGTCGTACCTGACGGTGAACACGATTATCTATGGTGAGGACATCCCGACGATGCGTGAAATCATTGATGCGGCTAAAGAGGCACAGATATCGGCAGTCATTGCCAGCGATGTGGCCGTGATGACTTATTGTCGTGAGGTGGGGCAGGAGGTGCATTTGAGCACCCAATTGAACATCTCGAACATTGAAGCACTGAAGTTCTATGCACAGTTTGCGGATGTGGTGGTGCTGGCGAGGGAGTTGAATATGTGGCAGGTGAGAGATATCTATCAGCAGATTGTAGAGCAGAATATTCGAGGCCCCAAGGGTGACCTTATCCGGATAGAGATGTTTTGTCATGGAGCGTTGTGCATGGCGATAAGTGGCAAGTGCTACTTGTCATTGCAGAATGCAGGCAGAAGTGCGAACAGGGGAGAGTGCGTGCAGATCTGCAGGAGGGGATACGAGGTGACAGACATAGAGACGGGCACGCAATTGAACGTGGACAACAAATACATCATGTCGCCGCGTGACTTGAAGACCATCCGCTTTATTGATGTGATGATGAATGCAGGGGTGAGGGTGTTTAAGATTGAAGGTAGGGCACGAGGTCCAGAATATGTCTATACTGTGGTGAAGGCGTATGATGAGGCTATCAATGCTGTGCTCGATGGTGGTTTTACGGATGCTCGGAAAGATGCGTGGGACAAAGAACTAAGCACAGTGTTCAATCGTGGCTTTTGGGATGGTTATTATCAAGGGGCACGATTGGGCGAGTGGTGTGAGGTGTATGGCAGTCGTGCGACAGAGAAGAAAGTCTATGTGGGCAAGTGCATGAAGTTCTTCTCGAAGATAGGCGTAGCAGAGTTCCTGATTGAGAATGAAGACCTGCATGTGGGAGACAAGATACTTGTGACAGGCACCACAACAGGTGCGCTGATTCAGCCTTGTGATGAAATACGCTTTGATTTGGAACCTGTGGAAACTGCAACCAGAGGGCAGCACATCAGCATTAAGGTAAATGACCGTGTGCGGGTGAATGACAAACTTTATGTGCTCCAACCTGCAGATAGGTTGACCCAGGGTTTAGAGTTTTAAGTTTAAGTTTAAGTTTAGAGTTTAGAGTTTAGGGCTTAGAGCTTAGAGTTAAAGTTAGCGTTAGGGTTAACGTTAAAATACAAATAGATGGCAGAAGATTTTGACATAAGAGA
>CADCQH010000073.1 GCA_902803605.1 uncultured Bacteroidales bacterium
GCATGCACCCCGCATTCTTGAGCGATGTTTTGGTTATTGATGATTTCACCGTCGGTTAAAGCAGCCACTTCAAGAAAACGCTGGAAAGCATCAAGACTGCGGACGAGTGCTTCTTCCTTGATCTCCTCTTTCAGATAGACATCAATGTAGGCTGCAAGAAGACGACTGGGATTCTTTGCAAGGTAGTGGGATGGTATCATGCCATAGGTGACGGCACGGTCAATGTCGAAATTGGGAATTTCAGCGCTGACCAGCGGATAAAGAAAGACGGGAAGTGCACGACCTCCAAGTGTGTTATGCCCCTTGCGTTTCAGCTTCCGAGCACTCGAACCGCATAGGATAAAGATGAGATGGCGCTCTACAATGAGTCGGTGCACTTCGTTCAGTAGTTCAGGTACTTCGGGTATCTCGTCAATGATGATAAGTGTACCTTCTGGCTTGTCAATCATGGTTTCATAAAGGGTCACGGGACGACGACGAAATCGTTCCTTGACATTTGTGTCAAGCAGGTCTATAAAGATGGATTTGGGAAATTGTTGATGTAAAATAGTCGTCTTTCCTGTCTGACGACTACCAAACAGAAAGATACTACCATCTAATTCATTGCTTAACTGAAAGATACGTTCTAACATGATGCCACAATTTAATCATTCTACGCAAGATTTTCTATGAAAATCGTGGATTGTACACTCGATTTTCAAAGAAAATCATGTACAAAAGTACACACACTTTTTGGAATGACCAAATGTCTTGAAAGAAAAAAGCAATATTTGTGTGAAAATTTATCTTTGGAGAGAAATTCCCTTGTTATAAGCATCTATGCAATCCAAACTTATTGAAAAGATTCTCCATACAGAATCGGAGAATGAGAGGTGGGTTAAGGATTGAAGAGGTGATAACCTTAACCCTAACCTTAACTGGCCATGCGGGGGGAGTTAAGAATTGAAAAAATGAAAAAATGAAAAATGAAGAAGTTTAGAGTTGAGAGTTGAAAGACCCTAACGTTAACGCTAACCCTGACCTTAACTGGCCATGCGGGGGGGAGGAATACTAAAAAATCGGGCAAAAGTTTACTTTTTTGTAAAATTCTTTGCATAATTGAAAAGAAGTCCATACCTTTGTAGGGCCGAAAAGATAAAAACTATGATTGTCGCTAATAAGGAACTTTTGGATGACTTTGTGCAATTACATGCTAAAGCAGTCAAACCATTGAATAAATGGCTTGCAGATGTAAAAGCAGCTCAGTGGACAAGCCATGCAGACTTGAAGCGAATGTTCCCGTCGGCAGATTATGTGAAGAATGGCCGCTACGTGTTTAACATAGGAGGTAACAATTTTCGAGTGGTGACGGTCGTTATATTCATCGGCGGTGTGATGAACATCCGTTTCGTTGGTACACATGCTGAGTACGACAAGATAGATTGTGCAACCATATAAAATAAGGAGGAAAGAATATGGATAAACTGATGACTCGTAAGCAATATGACGAGGCGAAAGCCAAGGTGGAGCAGCTGATTGCGGAAGCTACAGCTAAGGGTATGCTCGAACCTGACATGGACAACGATTATACCCGGGAGATCACCCTTTATAGCCAACTGATGTCTGATTATGAGGATGAGTACCTCAACATTGTCCCTCTCCGTCAGAAGTCTCCGCTGATTGCTTGTATTGAGGATTACTTCTATTCTCACGGCATGCGTCAAAAGGATGGTGCACAGATGCTGGGAGTCAACGAGTCCCAGTTCAGTCAGATCATGAGTGGACGTAGGCGCATCTCTATGACTTTTGCCAAGCGCCTCCATTCAAAGCTGGGCATCAATGCTGACCTCATATTAGAGTATGCATGATGAGAGTTGAAGGGTGATAACGTTAACCCTAACCTTAACCTTAACTGGCCATGCGGGGGGAGTTAAGAATTGAAAAAATGAAAAATTGAAAAAATGAAAAAATGAAGAATTTAGAGTTTAGAGTTGTGAGGGAGTGCTTGGTTGACTGATTTTTGTTGAGTGCTAAGAGCATTAACAGGAATGGATAGAGAACACAGGGGGGACTGTGTTCTTTTTTGTGTTTAATTGCTTGTGGATCCAAATAAAAGTTGTACCTTTGACGCATGAATTCATGTCAACCATATTTGGATTTTGTTCGATATGCCCTGAGTCCGGAGACAGAAATGCCAAAGGGGGCGGAGTGTGTCGATTGGGAAGGACTGTTTTGTTTTGCCAATGAACATGCCATCTTTGGTGTGGTGTTTGAGGGGGTGCAACGTATGGGGGAACAAGGGGTGAAACCTCCTCTGCCATTGTTGATGGACTGGGTGGCTGCTGTGGAAGAGATAGAGGACAGGAATAGGGAAGTGAATAGGGCTGCTGTGAAATTCCTGATGCAACTCCGGCAGGACGGGTTTGAGGGCTGCATCCTGAAAGGGCAGGGCAATAACTTGATGTATCCGAATGCGTACAGCAGGATGTCGGGTGATATTGATGTGTGGGTGAGGAAGGACGGGTTATTGGTTGGTGGTTATGGATTATTGATGGGGAAAAAGTCTGTAGAGAGGGAGGTGATTCGATATGTGAAAGAACGGAATCCTAAGGCGAGGGCATTGTACCATCATATCGACTATGGAGATTTTGAGGATATTGAGGTTGAGATGCATTATCGCCCCTCGTTTATGTTCAATCCTGTTCATAACGGACGATTGCAGAAGTGGTTCCAGGATCACGCTGAACAGCAATTCAAACATATGGCGGAGTTGCCGGATGGGGTAGGGATGATTGCTGTGCCTGATGTGGAGTTCAATATTGTCTTCCAATTATCACACATCTATAATCATGTGTTGCATGAGGGAATTGGACTGAGACAGATGATTGATTATTTTTTCCTGCTGAGGAGTAAGAATTTAGGGAAGAGTGTTGAGGGCTTAGAGGGGGAGGATGGTTTAGGGTTGAGAGTTGAGAGTTTAGAGAAGGTGATGAGGAGGTTAGGGTTGTGGAAGATTGCTGGTGCTGTAATGTGGGTGTTGCATGAGGTGTTAGGTTTGGAGGAACAGTATCTGATTGCCTCAATGGATGAAAGACTGGGGAAGGTACTTTTGTCTGAAATCATGCAGGGTGGCAACTTCGGCCAGTATGATGAACAGAACATCAGGGCGAATAACCCAATCAAGAAAAATTGGCAGCGAATCCGCCGTGACTTCCGTCTGATGCGCTACTTCCCATCGGAATGTCTTTGGGAACCTGCATTCCGACTTTATCACTTCTTCTGGAGGACTTTTGTGAGAGTTTAGAGTTGAGAGGTGACAGGTGGGGAACTTAATTTGACTTTGGAATAGGGATGAAAGAGGCTTAAAATCTAAAGTTCTTGCAAAAAGTATAGAAATCGTGGATTTTATATGGATATTTCTTGGTTGGTTGGGGAATAATGTGTACTTTTGCAAATAGATGGTTTGTATATACATTATTTAATAATATGAAATACTTTTTTTTGTGTGTATTGGGTGTCATGTTGGCACTGACCTCCTGTGAAAAGATAGCACTGGAGGATGAAGGAACGATGGTTGCTCCTTCTGATGAGGGTTTCGGTATGGCAAGTCTGACAGTGACCACTCGTATCGGTGGTGGTGACGAGAATGCTGTAAACGCAGGATGCATTTACATCTTTAATCAAGATGGCGATTGTGTGCAGATTCTTTCGACTGATGATGAAAGCAATACCATCAACCTCCCTGCCGGCGCATATTCGCTGTATGCAGTGGGTGGTGAGGATTTGGGACGCTTTGTCTTGCCTACCCAAGCCAATGCCACAACCACCAGTGTCATCACCTTGAAGAGCGGTTCTGTGATGGATGACCTATTGATGAATTCAGCCAATGTGGAGCTGGAAGATGGTGAGAGTACGACTCAAAACATTGTGCTGGAGCGCAAGGTGTTGAGCCTTACAGAGGTGGAAATCAAGCAGGTGCCGGCAAATGTGACAGGAGTGGAGGTGTCTCTCACTCCGATATATGGTTCCATTCGATTGGATGGCACTTATCCCGATACTCCAACCGAAAGTTACAAGGTGGCGCTGAGCAAGCAGGATGATGGCACAACGTGGAAGGCACAACCGAATCAAATGCTCTTCCCTTCGAAAGGAAAGCCCAGTATCAAGGTGACCTTCACAACCGACGAGGGTACCAAGGGCTTTTCATACACTGCAGCAGAAGAATTGCCTGCGAACCATCATTTCACCATCAGTGGAACGTATGTGGCACCACAGGGCGTGAACATCACGGGTGTCTTGACTGCCGCCGATTGGGGTGAAGACCGCACTATTTCGTTCGAATTCGACAATGATAATGTGGCGTATGCACCTGTGGCTGGTCAGCGTAGTAATGGATATTATGTGGTTTCAGTGGATGCAACGCATCGCACAGCAGTGTTGCTGGCTTTATCTACCGCCACTTATACAAAGCCTGCTGCGGGGTCTGCCATTTCTGCATGGAGTCAGGCATTGACGACAGCGATGGCTGGAATGGAGAAGCCTGCTGGAGTTACCAACAACTGGCGAGTACCGAATCTGGCAGAAGTTAGTGAAGTTCTTCAAAATCCTACTTTGTCACAGTTGGGATCTTCTGGCAGTACAGGTGCGCTTTTCTGTCAGGATGGCGATAACTTAAGAGGTGCTTTTGCACATTGTGAGGATGAAGTATATACCGTCTATGATAATGTTGATGTGGTGAGCACAACAAGTAATGTGTATCTCTGGCCTGTCATTGACATCAAGTATTGATTGTATTATGAAACCCATCCGAGTTCTCCTGTGTACCCTTCTTCCCATGCTGTTGGTGGCGTGTGAGAAGTTGACGTTGCCAAAAGAGGATATGCCTCCTCAGCCCCAGAGCAATCTGACGCTGAGTGTCTTCCAATTGGAGCAAACTCCTTTTGCTGCTTCAACCCGTGCTACGGCATCGGATGTGTGTACACGTGTGAATTTCGGCATCTATGATACGAATGGTACCCGTCTGAAACAAACCAATCAGAAGTTGGGTGATGAGGATTTCGGGACAGCCAGTTTTCAGTTGCCAGAGGGAACCTATCAGCTTGTTGTCGTGGCACATAGCAGTAATGGAAATCCGACGATGACCGATCCTGCGAAGATCCAGTTCTCCAACATCACGGAAAAAGGAAATGGTACGGGCTATTCAGATACATTTCTTTACAACACGATGATTAAGATAGGATCTGAACCGCAAACGATGTCTTTGACACTTCATCGCATTGTGGCATTGTGCCGTTTTGTGATTGAAGATAAAATTCCAGAGGGAGTGGCAAAACTGAGATTCCAATATAAGGGAGGTAGTGGTCATTTTAATGCCAGCACTGGTTTGGGAGTCACCAAATCCACGCAGACGATTTTCTTCCCTGTTGATGATTCTTCCCAAAAGCAGTTTGACCTCTACACCTTCCTTCATGATACAGAAGGAAACATTCATCTGTTAGTTACGGCATACGATGCTGCGGACAATCTTATTTGTGAACGTGAGTTTGACATTCCCCTGCAGCAGAATCGTATCACATGGTTCTCTGGTACATTCTTCACGGGCAAAACTCCTGTAGCATCTCAACAATTCACTTCAACCCTCTCCATTGATGAGAAATGGAAGGGCGAAATTCGCATGACCTATTAATCAATCAACAGATTCTTTATGGAACAATATCAATATCATATCTTTTCACCTTATCGGGTTTGTCCATTGGGTGCTCACGTGGATCATCAGCATGGACTGGTGACAGGATTCGCCATCGACAAGGGAGTGGACCTATGGTTTAATGTGAATGAGAATAGTCATGTTCATCTGGAATCACGCACCTTTGAAGGAGATGTTGATTTCGACATAATTTCCCCATCGCAAGTGAGGGAAATGCATTGGGGTGACTATGCCCGTGGTGCGAAGTATGCGTTGAGGAAACGATTTGAATTGCAGTACGGCGTCACTGGTGTGATACAGGGCAGTCTTCCTGTGGGGGGATTATCGTCAAGCGCCGCAGTGCTGATTGCTTATGTAATGGCATTTGCGAAGGCCAACAACATCACCCTGAAGCCATTTGAAGTGGTGAAGATTGCGTCGGAAGCTGAACGTGAATACATCGGTTTGAACAATGGTCTGCTGGATCAGGCTTGCATCGCCTTGGGCAGGAAGGACGGACTGTTGTTCCTGGATTGTGATTCGGACGAGTGGCGCATCATCAAGCGAAACCCAGAGATGCCAGAGTTTGAAATTGGCATCTTCTTTAGCGGGTTGACCCGTTCATTGGTGAACTCGGACTATAACCTGAGAGTGTATGAGTGCAAGACGGCGGCATGGAATATGTTGGCATATACGGATCAGCCATTGAAGACGTTTGACAAGACCTTCCTGAGGGATATTCCTAAGACGACGTTTGAGAAGACCCGTATCGCCATGCCTGCGAGGTTCGCACGTCGGGCTGAACATTTCTATTCTGAATACCGTCGGGTACGTCAGGGTGTGACTGCATGGGAAACTGGTAATCTGAAACTGTTTGGAAAACTGAGTTTTGACAGTTGTGAGTCAAGTATCCACAACTATGAGTGTGGCAGTCCCGAACTGATTGCTATCTATGAGATCATGCGTGGTCTTCCAGGTGTGTATGGCGGTCGATTTTCGGGTGCAGGATTCAAGGGAGCCTGCATCGCCTTGGTGGATCCTGCTCATAAGGAAGCCATCGAAAAAACTTTGACAGATAAATATCTGGACCAATTCCCTGAATATGAAAAGACCTTTAAGGTATTCTGGGTGAAGCCTGATGACGGCGCAAGATTTGTTTAATGGTCAAGTATCAATTAGTGAAGTGAAGAATATAGTCATAGCGGCAGGATATGCCACACGATTGGGAGAGTTGACGAAGAACTTCCCGAAACCATTGCTGAAAATAGGAGAGAACACCATCTTGGGACGGATGTTGGACGATATCGATGCCATAGATGACATTGATGAACACATCATCATCACGAACCATAAGTTTGCGGGCATCTTTGAAGAATGGGTGAAGGGGCTGCATTACAGCAAACCCATCACCATTGTGGATGACGGTACAGAAACCAATGAGACCCGATTGGGGGCTGTGTGTGATTTGCTGTTTGCCATGAAGAAACTCAGCATTGATGATGACCTGCTGGTGGTGGCTGCTGATAATCTGCTCTTCTTTTCCTTCCAGGAGTTTGTGGACTTTGCCAAAGGGAAGGGAACGAGTTGCATCATGTGTCATGAACAGCCAGAAATCGAGAAACTCCAACGCACTGGTGTTGTGGAACTGGATGCGGAATGGCGTGTGCTGGGCATGGAGGAAAAACCTCAAGTGCCGAAGAGCCATTGGGCTGTTCCTCCCTTCTATATCTATATGAAGAAGGATCTTGACCTTGTGCGGCATTCTGTAGAGAATGGCTGTGGTAAGGACGCTCCAGGCAATCTTGCCCATTATATGGTGGAACATACGGTGATGCATGCCTGGCCGATGAGTGCAGGAAGGTTCGATATCGGAAGTCTCGACACCTATTACGAAGCTGTGAAGAGGTTTGGGTAGTTGAGGATTGAGAGTTTAGTGTTTAGAGTTAATAGTTTAGGGTTTAGTGTTTAGGGTTGAGAGTTTAGAGTTAAGAGTTTAGAGAGTTAAGGTTAAAGTTAATCATATGCAGAAAATAGATTTGAATGGAAAGACCATCTTGGTTACGGGATCGGCTGGATTCATAGGAAGCAATCTGGTGAAGAGGCTGATGAAAGATGTGAAGGATGCCACCATCATTGGCATCGACAACATGAATGAGTATTATGATGTTGCGCTGAAAGATTTCCGTCTGAAGGAGATTGAAGGTTTGAATGAACAAATGTCAACCATCACCTATCAGTTCATCAAGGGCGACATTGCAGATAAGGCCACGATTGATGGCATCTTCGAACAGTACAAACCACAAGTCGTGGTGAACCTTGCCGCTCAGGCTGGTGTGCGCTATTCCATCACCAATCCTGATGCCTATATCCAGTCCAACCTCATCGGCTTCTACAACATTTTGGAGGCTTGCAGGAACTGGCCTGTGGAGCATCTGGTGTATGCCTCCTCGTCGAGCGTATATGGAAGCAATAAGAAGGTTCCTTATTCCACAGATGATAAAGTGGATAATCCCGTCTCGCTTTATGCTGCCACGAAGAAAAGCAATGAGCTCATGGCACATGCTTATTCCAAACTGTACAATATTCCGAGCACAGGGTTGCGTTTCTTCACGGTCTATGGACCTGCTGGACGTCCTGACATGGCTTACTTCGGTTTCACCAACAAACTGGTGAAGGGCGACACCATTCAGATTTTCAACTATGGAAACTGTATGCGCGACTTCACGTTTGTAGATGACATCGTGGAGGGTGTGGTGCGCATCATGCAAGGGGCTCCAGAGAAGAAGCAGGGAGAGGATGGACTTCCATTGCCCCCTTATGCGGTCTATAATATAGGTAACAACAATCCAGAGAACTTGCTCAATTTCGTGGACATCCTCCAGCAGGAACTTATCCGTGCCAAGGTACTGCCCGAAGATTATGATTTTGATGCCCACAAGCAACTGGTGCCGATGCAACCAGGTGATGTGCCGACCACCTATGCCGACACCTCAGCTTTGGAACGTGACTTCGGTTTCAAGCCATCCACTTCTCTACGTGATGGTTTAAGAGCCTTTGCTGAGTGGTATGCAAGTTTTTATAAATAGAAGCTGGGCAGGCTTTTACAATTTAGGAAGAGGGCTTTTTGTCCTCTTTTTTGTTTTTTTAATACCAAAGTTTTGGTGATACCGTATTTTGGACGTACTTTTGCCATCAAAAACCAACGACGTTGGCATTTCTTTTGTAAAATCAAATCATTATCTGATATGAAAATGAACAATCGCTTTTTATCTATTACCTTATTAACAATGCTATTATCAATGGGAATACTAAAAGTTTTTGGTCAAGGGATTGATTTTGCCTCCAAGCTAAAGGCGGCTATTGAGAAAGTGCAGAAGGAGGCGGACAAGGATCCTGACACCTTTAAGGACAATGTGGCTCAGTTGGAGAAAGACTGGAGCAACAGGAAGAATCATGTGGAGCAGAGTGTGGTGCATGCCATGTTGGGATCAGCCTATAGAGAGATGAAGTGGACGAGCATCACGGATTATGATGCAGAGACACGTGACGACTACGACAAGAAACGTGACGAACATTTCGCTCATGTGCTGGACGACATGGAGGCGTTGGCCAATGCCAAGGCAAGCACATACTCCACATTGCTGGAGGAGAAAGGAAAGGACAGTTCGTTGTATGGTGGCGACATGTTGTCGGTGATGATTGACTTTGTGATTGGAAATGCTACGTTGACGAGGGAACAAAGGGCTGATATCTATGAGAAGGCGTTCAATATTTATCGCAAGCGCGGCAATATGAACGGCTACGGTCTGATGAAGCAGAAATGGTTCCGTGAGAAGCGCGAAGTGGAAAACCAATATGGAAACATTTCTTTTGAGCAGCACAAGGACAGTCTCTACCAGCTGATGCAAGAACTGAAGAAAGAGGAGGTGGGTGCAGATTTGGCTCTGGACTATTGGAGAACATTCCTCTGGGGCGATGAGGGTATCTTGTTCTTAAAATGGGTTGTGGATAATGTGGGCAGTTCACGTAGGAAGAGTGAGGTGAAGAAGGAATTGGAAGATCTTCTTCAACCCAAGGTGACCACGGCACGGGTGGATGACATGTTGGCAAATCGCCCCATCTCGGTCAGATTGAAATTCTGGAACTGTGAACGTGCGAAGATGACCGTGCGCAAGTATGCAGGAAGGACAAAAGTGAAAGAAGGCTACTATGAACTGAAACTGACGGGCGATGTGGTGCAGTGGAAGGATGTGGTGCTGGAAATCGATTCGACCAATGCGGCAAGGAAGGATAAGGGATTACCTGTTGAGGGCTATGCTGAGACGAGTATGACGCTGGCTCCTGGTCACTACGTGCTTGTGGCAGAGGGACTGAACAAGCAGAGTGTGCAGGAATTCAGGGTCAGCACAATACGCATCGTCAGGGCTGACAAAAACAAGAAAAACTATCAGTTGTATGTGTTGGACAATGAGACTGGACGTCCGTTGAAAGGCGTGAAGGTGCAGTGGAGAGAGAAACTGCCAGATGCCGATAAGCGTACAGAAGGGTGGGAAGACCGTGATATTGATGGTGAGCAGGTGACGGACGATGATGGCATGGTGGAACTGAATCGGAACTGGTACATCCGAGCCGTCAGGACGAAGGATGACCTCACGACATGGGAACGCCGTTACAACAATTGGCGTGACAATCCTGGTCATGATATCAATGCTCTCTATCGCATCATGACTGACAGGAGCATCTATCGGCCAGGCCAGACAGTTCAGGCATCTGCGTTTGCCTATCGCCAGGTGGGGGATGACGTTCAAGTCGTTCCCAATCATAAGATGACGCTGACGGTAGAGGATGCCAAGTGGAAAAAGTTGATGACGAAGGAACTGGTGTCGAACGAGTACGGCACGGCGTCTTTTGAGATTGCTCTGCCCGAGGATTGCGAGGTGGGAGTGCTGCACCTATCGCTGAAAGACGAGGGAAACGGACAAGTCTTGTCTGAGACGGTTCGGGTGGAGGAATATAAGCGTCCGACCTATGAGGTGACGTTTGGTGGCAATCGTACGGGACGCTTCGGCGAGATTCTGGAGGCTGAAGGTACGGCTATGATGTTTGCCGGTGTGCCCGTGCAGGGAGCGCAGGTACATTACACGATTGAATACGCTTCGGTGGAGTTCAAACGTTGGTGGCTTGAGACCACGTGGCTTCCTATGTCGGAGGGCGATTTGATGACTGACGAGGAGGGACATTTCCGTGTGCCAGTCATGTTGTCTGATGAGCATCTGACCTCTCGACGCGATGTGATGCGTTTCCGCATCAAAGCAACTGTGACCGATGTGGCGGGTGAGAGCCATGATGCCTCATGGACGGTGAATGCCAGCAATCAGGAGTTCGCTCTCGACCTGAAGATAGACGATGTGGTGGATTTGGGCAAGGACGCTTCGTTCAAGGTGGATGCTTTCGACCTAAACCGTGAGAAAGTGACGGTGAAGGGCAAGTATGTTATCCTGTATGATTATGACAAGACGGTGGCGGAGGGCTACTTTACTTCGGGCGACACAATTCTCTTGCCGAAGAACCTGAAGTTGGGCGTACAATATACGGTGAAACTGATAGCCAATGAGTCTGACGGTACGAAAGTTGAGGACTCTGACAGCTTTACGCCTTACAACTCGACATTGCCTGTCACGGAAGTCCAGCGTTGGGGTCTGAACGAGAAGTTCCGTCCGAAAGAAGAGCCGAACGAGCAGAACTTCATCTATACGGAGAAGAACACTTTCACGGAAGGAGGGGCTGTTGACCTCTACTTCACAACAGCAGAAACCGATGCTTATATCATCTATCATGTTTATAATGAGAATGGACTGCTCGATCATCAAGTGGGCGTGACGGACGGCACGATGAAACACCTGCACTTGCCTTATCAGAAGGCATGGGGCGAAGGTATCGAGGTGGACATCCTTTATGTACGTAACGGCAAGTTCACTCGCATGACGAAGCGGTTTGAACTGATTCGTCCAGAGAAGCGTCTGAAGTTGGAATGGGCAACCTACCGCGATAAGTTGCTGCCCGGTCAGCAGGAGCAGTGGACGCTGACGGTGACCAACAAGGATGGCAAGCGGGTGAGCGGAGCTGAGATGATGGCTGTGCTGTACGATGCGTCGCTTGACCGCATTTACTCTCATTACTGGGGGTTCGGATTGGGTTTCTCACGATTTATCCCCAGCCCGAGCCTGAGTTGCACGAGCTTGCTGGAGTTCCCCTCCTTCAGCCTCTATGGACCTTATCCTGATGGCTCTTCTTATCACCGCACCTTCGATGTGCTGGCCAGCTACGAGCATGACCGATATCTGCGTATGAACAAGGCCGCTGGTGGAGCGAGAGTATTGGAGAGCCGTGCGATGGTATTTGACATGGTGGAGGAGTCTGCTGATAATATGGTGATGGCAAAAGCGGCAGGACCTTCTGTACCTTTAGAAGATGCCGAGGAGTATGCAATAACGGAGGATGGTGTGCAGAAAGAGGATTTCGACAATGCTACCATCCGTGAGAACTTTGCCGAGACCGCCTTCTTCCTGCCGCATCTCATTTCAGATGCCAAGGGCAATGTGAACATCCAGTTCACGTTACCTGAATCACTGACGGAATGGCAGTTCATGGGCTTTGCACATACCAAAGACGTAGATTATGGCATTCTCCGCTCCACTGCTGTGGCTAGGAAGGAGTTTATGTTACGTCCCAACATGCCACGTTTTGTCCGTTGGGGAGACGAGGCAGTCGTGGCTTCGTCCATCATCAACCAAAGCGAGCAGTCACTGAAGGGAGCAGTCAGGATGCGTCTGATCAATCCGGAAACGGAGGAAGTGGTGCTGACACAAGAGAAGGCCTTTGAGCTGGAAGCAGGCAAGACTGTCGGCGTTGATTTTCGTTTCGATGTGCTGGAGGCATGGACTGACCTTGATTGCGAAATCATTGCGGTATCTGGCAATGTGAGCGATGGCGAGAAGAACCATCTGCCTGTGCTTTCGACCAAGAAAGAGATGGTGGAATCCGTACCTTACTATGTCATTGGCAATGCGGAGGGCGGTGAAGTGTCTAAGAAGATGGATTTGTCAAAGCTCTACAATGGAAACTCATCCACAGCCACCAATCGTGTGCTTAAGGTGGAATACACCGACAATCCAGCTTGGATGTGTATTGAGGCTTTACGCAGTGTGAAAAATCCCGAGTTGGACGATGCCATCGATTTTGCCGCATCCCTCTATGCCAATACCCGCCTCGTCGAACTCATGCAGACTTTCCCCATTATGGAGAAGCATGAGAACAGCGAAGAACTCAAGAAGCGTACGTCAGTGGCAGAGGCCAAGCTCGCTGCCCTGCAGAACGGTGACGGTGGATGGAGCTGGTTTATGGGTATGCAGAGCAGTTTCTATACCACCATGGCTGTGTGCGAGCATTTGGCGAAATTAGCTCATCCGAATGACAAGGTGAAGCACATGCTTGATGAGGGTATGAAGTACCTCGACCGTCAAGAACTCAATTCCTATCAGGACAGGCTGAAGAGGAAGGTGAAAATATGGCCTTACGACTCTGATTGTCGCTATCTCTACCTCTCAGCGCAGATGCCTGACCGTCCTGTCAGCAAGGACATCCAGAAGATGCGCGAAGACTACCTGTCGAGGATGGAGAAGGCACCGCGTGACCTGACTATCTATGGCGCTGCCAATGCTGCTTACACCTTCCGTGCCTTCGGCCACGTCAAGGCTGCCGACAAGTTCGTCAATTTCATCAAGGACTACACGGTTGAGAAGCCTGGACAGGGAAGGTTCTACGCTACTGACGCAGCTTATTATTCATGGATGGACTACCGTATCCCCACACAGGTGGCAGCCATGAAAGCCATCCATCAAAAGGACAGCAAGGATCCCTTCCTCAACGATATGCAACTCTGGCTCATCTCCCAGAAACAGGTGCAGAAATGGGACAACCCGATGAACACCATCGACGTGGCTGACTTCCTCCTTAAGGTGTCGCCTGCGGAGACGTTCCATGAGAATAAGAAACCCGTCCTCATCGTTGACGGTATCCAACTCAAGGATATGGACTATGGAACCATCAACACGGAGCGTGACAAGTTCGAGGGACGTGAGGCCAACCTCGTCCTTGAGGGTAATGTCCTGGCAGACGTTCCCGAGGAGGTGCTGAAGGACGGCGTGCAGCAGTTGGAGGTGAAGAAGCTGACCCCGAGCATCTCATGGGGTGCAGCCTACGCCACCTTCCTCGAGGATGTGGGCAATCTCAAACGCTACGCCACCAATGAACTGAAGATTCAGCGTAAGCTCTACGTGCAGAAGGCAGGAGGAAGCGCTTGGGAGGACTTCGACCAGAACACTCCGCTCAAGGTGGGGGACAAGGTGAGAATCCGCCACATCATCACTGCCGACCGAGACATGGACTTCGTGCGTGTCACGGCACAGCATCCAGCTTGCCTCGAACCGCTCAGACACCTCTCCGGTTATCAATATCTTGGAGGGCGTGGTGGTTACCTTTCCATCCACGATTCCAGTTTTGACATCTTCTTTGACTGGTTCACACGAGGCACTGCGACCGTTGACATGGATTACTCCATTGTTCGTGAGGGTTCTTATCAGGTGGGTGTTTCCACTGTCGAGTGCGCCTATGCAAAGCAGTTTGGCGGACACACTGAGGGGTTAAAAGTGAATGTAAAGAAATAAGTGAAATATGTTGATGTCCATTTCCAGTTACCTTGTGGGTTGCATGATGCAGCTGATGGGATGCCCCTTGGCGGCAAATCTGCATGAGATGGCTGGAGTGGACTCTGTTATGACGAAGAATATGGAAGAATTAACGTATCAATACAAGTATCCGCATCCGAGTGTGACGACGGACAACGTGATTTTCGGCTTTGATGGTCAGACAGTGAAGGTGCTGCTCATCGAGCGTGGCGGCGAGCCCTACAAGGGATACTGGGCATTTCCAGGTGGATTTTTGGAAATGGATGAGTCGGCCGAGGAGGGGGCACGCCGGGAGTTGATGGAAGAGACGGGGCTGACGACTGGGGTGGTGCGGCAATTTCATGCCTTTTCAGCGCCCGGCCGAGACCCACGCGAGAGGGTTTTGACCATAGCATTTTATTCGTTGGTGCGTATGAACGAGGTGAAAGGTATGGACGATGCACGGAGGGCGGGATGGTTTCCGCTGAATGAGGTGCCCAGACTGGCTTTCGACCACGAGGAGATGCTGCGTGTGGCCTTGGAGGAAGTCAGTAAAGAAATCCGGTTACAGACCAAGGTTTGGAAAGAGTTGACAGGAGGGTTCTCGCAAGATGAGGTACAGAAGATAGAGCGTGTGTTAAGGGATGGAACGGGGAGAAATTGAGGCGGCGGTCGGTCGGTACCTGGCACAGAAAGGATATGAGCGCATGTCGCTGAAGGCTGCTATGTTCGACATGGACGGTGTGTTGTTTGATTCGATGAAGAACCATGCCCGGAGCTGGCACAAGACCATGGCGCATTTCGGTCTGGACTTGCCTGAGTGGGAAGCCTACATGCACGAGGGGCGGACGGGGGCTGGTACCATCAATATTGTGTCCATCCGTCAGCGCGGACACGAGGCCTCGGAGCAGGAGATACATGATATCTACAAATACAAGAGCGAGATGTTCAACCAATGCCCCAAAGCGGAGCGGATGCCCGGAGCCTACGAACTGCTGCTCAAGGTCAAGGAGAGTGGGGTGGTGCCTATGGTGGTGACGGGCAGTGGGCAGGTGACGCTTTTGGACAGACTGAATAGAAACTTCCCAGACATATTCAGGAAGGAACTCATGGTGACGGCCTTTGACGTGCAGTATGGGAAACCTAACCCCGAACCCTACCTCATGGGCATGGAAAAGGCGAAGAGATGGATGGCTGCCAACGGTGATGACGCACACCTACAGCCCAACCACTTCATTGTGGTGGAGAATGCGCCATTGGGTGTTGAGGCTGGCGTCGCAGCCGGGGTTTTCACCATTGCTGTGAACACGGGACCTCTGCCCGATGAGGTTTTGCTCCGTTCTGGTGCAAACCTGCTGTTCCATTCGATGCACGAGTTATGTGACGAATGGGAGCATGTGGTGGAATGCACCATTCATTGAGGTGTCGGCAGGAGGGTTGACTATTGAAAAATGAAGAAACGGAGACAATGAGGGAACGAGAGGATGAAAAAGTTATGACCTCATGATTCCGTTGATGATGCGTCCGTCCAAATGTCGGCGCGCAGAGAAGAAACGATCATAATGCTGATAGGTGTCAATGTCCGAGATGTGGATGTGCTCGGGGTTGACACCTTTTTCTATGAGCTGGAGACGGTTACATGCCCACAGGTCGATGTGCCATTTCTCAGCTTTCGGGTTGCGGAAGTCGGGATAGCGTTTGGCGAGTTTGTCCATTGGAAAACCTGCCGAGGCAAACAGGTCATAAACTTCGTCGCCTACCTCAAAACTCTCTGGTCCGATGCCTGGTCCGATGATGGCATGGAGGTGGAATGGGTCGATGCCGTAAATCTCGCCAAGCATGTCGATGTTCGCCTGCACAATGCGTCGCTGCGTGCCTTTCCATCCCGCATGAACAGCCGAAACCACCTGTGTGGTGTCGTCCCATAGAAGGACTGGAATGCAGTCAGCTGTGCGTACGCAGATGCAGACGTCGGGGAGGTCGGTGGCGAGGGCATCGACACCATCGAGAGCCAGCGCTTGCTCCAGGGGATTGCGGCTCAGGAATTCCTCGTCGATGACGACTGTCTTGGTGCCGTGCGTCTGGTGCAGCGGCATGAAGAGCCGTGGTATGGAGATGGAAACACCGCCGTCTCGTGTGGTGGAGAAGGCGGTGATGTGGGATGGTGTTGGGTGAATTAGCATGTCGTCATGTGTTTGGGAGTAGAAAGTGGTATGGCATAACCGCACCGTGTGTTTGCGGGGCACTGTTTATGCGGTCTCACCAAAACGTGTCTCCGTGTTATTGCTCATATTCAAAGTCTTCGAGGTCTTCAATCTCGTCTTCGTCGATAAACTCGATGTCGTCAGCCTCGGCATTGTCTTCATCGCCCCAGCCTTCATCGTCGTCATCGGCAATGTCAGCCATGTAGGCGAAGGTCTTGGTGCTGTGAATGAGGGATTCCTGGGTGTTGATGGCCGCAATTTTATTGCTCTCGCTGTTCATTTCGCGCCAAAGGATATCCTTGAGTTCCTGAAGTCCCTGCTGTGCCACCGAACTGATGAAGACCACGGGAATGTCAGTTGGCAGTCCATCGCGGAGCATGTCCTTGAGTTCTTCATCCTGTCCGAGGAGGTCGCACTTGGTGATGGCGAGAACCCTGCCCTTGTCCAGCAAGTCAGGATTGAACTGGGCCAGTTCGTTGAGCAGCACGTCATACTCGTGGCGAATATCTTCGGTGTCGGCAGGCACCATGAAAAGCAGCAGAGAATTGCGCTCGATGTGGCGAAGGAAACGGAGTCCGAGACCTCTTCCCTCACTGGCACCCTCGATGATGCCTGGAATGTCGGCGATGACGAAAGAACGCTCGTCGCGGTAGGATACGATGCCCAACGAAGGCTCGAGGGTAGTGAAAGGGTAGTTGTCAATCTTGGGCTTTGCCGAGGAAATGGCATTGACGAGGGTGGATTTGCCCGCATTGGGGAATCCCACAAGCCCGACATCGGCCAGAAGCTTCAGCTCAAGGATGAATGTGCGCTCCTGCATGGGTTCGCCCGGCTGTGCGTAGCGCGGTGCCTTGTTGGTAGGGGTGGCGAAGTTGAAGTTGCCCAGTCCGCCACGTCCACCCTTCAGCAGAATCACCTCCTGCTCGTGCTCGGTTACATCACAGATATATTCGCCTGTCTCGGCATCATATACTGCCGTTCCACAGGGCACCTCGATGTAAGCATTGGTTCCCTGTTTGCCTGTCGATTTGTTCTTTGAACCGTTGCCGCCATGTTCTGCCTGTATGTGGCGGTCATAGCGTAGGTGAAGCAATGTCCAATAGTTGCGGTTGCCACGCAGAATTACGTGGCCACCACGACCGCCATTGCCTCCATCAGGACCTCCTTTGGGCAAGTACTTGGCACGATGCATGTGAGTGGAACCACGTCCGCCTCGACCTGATCGGCAATAAATCTTTACGTAGTCAATGAAGTTGGAATCCATTATTTCTTAAAGTCGGAAACCGTAGTCAGTAGGGGGTTCCTTGGGTTATCAGGAATCTGTAGTCGATAGAGATTCCCTTATTTCTGTGTGTCGAGGAATGCGAAAATCTCACCTAACATCACGTCCTTGGAGCCCTTCCAGGTGAAGGTGTTGCGGATGCCTTCCTGCTCGAACCACTTGGCGAGGGGCTCGGTCTGTTTGTGATAGACGTCAAAGCGCTTCTTGATGGTCTCCTCATTGTCATCGGCACGACCTTGCTCGATGGCACGGTTCAGCAGACGGGCGAGAAGGGTCTCTTCGTCAACGATGAGTTCAATCATGACACCCATCTCGTGCTTGCGCTCAGCGAGCATTTTCTTGAGAGCCTCTGCCTGTGCGATAGTGCGGGGAAATCCGTCAAAGATGACGCCCTTTCCTGCTGGTAGTGCATCGTAAGTTTTGGCGAGGATATCAATCATCAACTCATCAGGAATGAGCTGGCCGTTGTCGATGTATCCCTTGGCAATCTTGCCAAGTTCTGTACCGTTTTTGATCTCACTGCGGAGCACATCACCTGTGGAGATGTGTCCCATACCGTAGCGTGCTACGATTTCGTCGCTGTAAGTGCCCTTGCCAGAGCCTGGGGCACCGAAAATGATAATATTCTTCATTTGGTTATATATGTTATTTGGTTATCTGTGTTATAAGTCTTTTGGGTCTTGTGCGTGGATGAGGTAATGGGTTTGGTGATCCTCGCAGATTGATGGCCTTATCATTTTAATGGCCTTAATGGGGTGGGGCTTAATCCTCTTTTACCACGTAGATGCTCTTGTAGTTGCGTCCGATGCCATCGTAGTCGAGTCCGTAGCCCACGATGAACTCGTTGGGAATGGTCATGGCGCAGTACTTCACGTCAAGCGGCACTTTCAGCTTGCCGGGCTTCATGAGGAGAACAGCAATCTCCACCGACTTCACACCATGCTCCTTGAGCTTGGGTAGGAGGTTGAACATGGTGGTTCCAGTGTCAATGATGTCCTCTACGATGATGACATCCCGATTCTTGATGTCGATGGAAAGCCCGATCAACTCCTGTACCTTGCCTGTGGTGTCCATGCCCTCATAAGAGGAGAATTTGGCAAACTGAATCTCATGGTCGAAATTGAGGCGGCGCACCAAATCAGCCGCAAATATGAAAGCTCCGTTCAGAATGGCGATAAGGATGGGATTCTTTCCCTTGTAGTCGGCATTCAGTTTATCGGCTAAAGCCGCCACTCTTTCTGCAATTTGTTCATGATGGATGAACGGTTCGAATTGCTTGTCCTTGATTTTTATCATTGGAGTGTGGGTGAACGTTGAATTTGATGCAAAAGTACACAAAAAATCCCTATCAGAGGGTAAAATCGAGAAGAATAACGTAAAAAACGTCATTCCAAATGCTATTTTATCCATTTTGCATCGTTTTTTTACGTACGATTCACTATTTTTGCACATCCAACTTATCTCTGCTTGCATTTCATGGAAGGGCATCAAGAGTAAACTTGGAAGGATATCAAAAATAATATGAAGATTCTTTCAGCAGCGCAATTAAAAATAGTCGATGCTTATACAATCGAGCATGAACCGGTCAGTTCCATTAATCTGATGGAGCGTGCTTCTCGTGCTGTGGCGGATAAAATTCGTGCCCGATGGACGACTGAGACTCCCATCAAGATTTTTGCTGGTCCTGGCAACAATGGCGGTGATGCTTTGGCTGTTGCCCGTATGTTGGGTGAGACGAATTATAAAGTATATGTGTATTTGTTCAATACGTCTGATGGTCTATCGCCTGATTGCAATACTAACAAACAGCGACTGATGGATTTCCAGCAAGTGAAGCAGAATATGCTGGGTGTCTGCAACGTGGAGTTCGTGGAGGTGACGTCGCAGTTCACACCTCCCAAGTTGGAAAAGGACGATTTGGTGGTGGACGGTTTGTTCGGCACAGGGCTGTCGCGTCCGCTGAACGGAGGATTCGCCTCGGTGGTGAAGTACATTAACGCATCGCCAGCCACGGTGGTCTCCATCGATGTGCCGTCGGGTTTGATGTGCGAGGACAATACCTACAACGTGATGAACCACATCGTCAAGGCGAACTACACTTACACCATTCAGTATCCCAAACTCGCATTCCTATTCCCTGAGAATGAACAGTACGTGGGCGAATGGAAGGTGCTTGACATCGGCATTGTGGATCCGGATACGGAAGACACGAACACCTTCTATTACTTCACGGAAAAGAAGGACATGCAGCCCATGCTCAAGAAACGCTCGAAGTTTGCGCACAAGGGATCGATGGGTCATGCCGTGCTCATTGCAGGCAAGAAGGGTATGGCTGGTGCAGCCATCCTGAGTGCGAGGGCTTGTATGCGCAGCGGATTGGGCAAACTGACCATCCGTACGCCAGAAAGCAATGTGCGCATCTTGCAGGAGTCGGTACCAGAGGCGGTGCTGAACATAGATGTGGATGCCAGCAACTTCAGCCAGTCTTTCGATACCAGCGAATACGATGCATTGGCCATCGGTCCGGGCATCGGCACGTCACCCTATACGGTGCAGGCTTTCATCGAACAGGTGAGTATGACGAAGTGTCCGATGGTGATTGATGCCGATGCGCTCAACATCCTCGGCTCGCATCGCGGTTGGATTAACCAACTGCCACGCCGCAGCATTCTGACACCTCATAAGAAGGAACTCTTTGGGCTTATCAGCACGACACGCAATTCCTTTGAGGAACTTCAGCGCACTCGTGAACTGGCAGTGCGTCAGCGCGTCTTTATACTCATCAAGGGTGCATATTCGGCTGTGGTCACTCCTCAAGGAAATGTCTATTTCAATTCGACGGGCAATCCAGGTATGGCGACAGCAGGTGCCGGGGATGTGCTGACGGGCATTATCCTTTCGTTATTGGCACAGTCGTATGAACAAGAAGTGGCGTTGAGGCTGGGCGTCTATCTGCACGGATTGGCGGGTGACCTCGCAGCTGAGGATCTGTCTTATGAGGGACTGATTTCCTCCGACATCATCAACTATCTGCCCAAAGCCTTCAGAACGTTGAGAGATAATACATGAATCATGAAAAGGAATCTTATCATAGCATTGAGTTTTTGTATGTCGCTTGTGGTAATGGCACAGACGCAGGTGGCAGAGTTTAATCCGGGCATTGCAGCCAATGGCGTGAACTATACTTTACCGAAGACCGTCTTGAAGGTGGATGCCTCGGCGGTCAAAGTGGTTTATACGCCAGGTGAATTTGCCAAGTATGCGGAGCGGTATCTGCATATCAGCGGAGTGGAGCAGGAACCGTCCACGCAGTGGATTTTGGAAAGTCTTTCTGTCTATCAGGAGGGTGTGCCTGATACGTCGAAAGTCTTCACTGTCAAGCTGAAGGACAAGACTGTGGCACCGATGGTGCAACTGACACCCAGTGGTATTCTGGTGGCGGTGAATACTCGTGCCGACATCCCTGAACATGCTCTGCCCGAGAGTCGTACCACACATCATCAGTTAGATGCGCGTCAGTATCTGACAGAAGAGATTCTTTCGGCCACGTCCACTGCCAAGATGGCGGAACTGACGGCGCAGGAGATACTTGACATCCGCGAGAGCAAGAATGCCATCAAGCGCGGTCAGGTGGAGTCAATGCCTCAGGATGGGGCATCGCTCAAGATTGTGCTGGATGAACTGAACCGTCAGGAGGAAGCACTTACGCAACTCTTTGTGGGATATGCTGACACGACCTTTATGGCACGTTCTTTCACTGTGTTGCCGGCTGAGGATGTTGATGAGGACGTACTGTTTCGCTTCTCCCGCAAGTTAGGGTTTGTCGATGCTGACGATTTGGCGGGTGAGCCTTATTATATGTCGGTGAAGGATCAGCGCACGGTGGTTCTGCCCGATGAACGGGAGGCTGCGAAGCGGAAGATAGAGGGGTTGGTGTATAATATGCCGAGCATGGCCAACGTTACTATTAGTACGATGCGGGGAACGGTGTATGAGCAGTCATTGCCTTTCGCACAGTTCGGCACCGTTGATGTGCTGAGTCCGACGCTCTTCAATAAGGGGGCGACCACCAAGTTGACAATGAATCCGGCTACGGGCGGCATTGCGCAGTTGGAACAGTGATACATATATTATATATTACCATTTTATTTATAAACCTCTAAAACATTTAAGACATGAAAAAGTATTTAGCAGAAATGGTGGGAACTATGGTTCTCGTTCTGATGGGATGTGGTGTGGCTGTAAGCCTTAACTGTTCATCCAATTGTAGTGATGTTGCCAACTCGGCTACAGTGATTGGCACTTCTTTTGCCTTTGGTCTGGCAGTGGTAGCAATGGCTTACACTATTGGTGGAGTGTCTGGTTGCCACATCAATCCAGCCATTACGCTTGGGTGTCTCATTTCTAAACGCATCAGCTGCAAGGATGCCACGATGTATATCATCTTCCAAGTGATTGGCGCATTTATCGGATCAGCTATTCTATTTGCGCTCACTTCTAATGTGGAAGGATTGGAAGGTACAGGTGCAAATGCATGTCAGGAAGGAGTTTCTGTTATAGGCGGTCTCATTGCTGAAATTGTGTTTACTTGTGTGTTTGTTTTGGTCGTTCTTGGCACAACGGATTCGAAGAAAGGTGCTGGTAACTTTGCTGGTCTTGCCATCGGTCTTTCGTTGGTGCTTGTTCATTTGGTGTGCATTCGTTACACGGGCACTTCTGTGAATCCTGCTCGTTCCATTGCTCCTGCAGTATTCCAAGGTGGTGTAGCTCTTGAGCAGCTTTGGATATTCATTGTAGGCCCATTTGTAGGTGCTGCGATTGCTGCTGGCATATGGAAGATTATCGGAGGAGAAGAGAAATAACAACTCCTATCATCATAAGAAAAGCGAGACACGTAGTTGTGCCTCGCTTTTTTATTGCTTATGCTCGTTCCTTACTTCTTGAAGAAGTCGAAGAAATAGAAGAGGGCAGCGTACTTGACTGGCACTCCCTTGGCATAGCCGATGGCGGAGTTGCTGGAATTGCGAACGGTGCCGTCCTTGTCAATCTTACCAATAGCGGAATTGCTGGAGTTGCGCACGGTACCGTCAGATTCCACTTTTCCGATGCTGGAGTTGCTGGCATTGCGCACTGTACCGTCGGAGTCAATCTTTCCGATGGCGGAGTTGCTGGAGTTGCGGATGGTTCCGTCTCTCTCAATCTTGCCAACAGTGGAGTTGCTGGAGTTTCTTACCGTGCCATCTGACTCAATCTTGCCAATGCTTGAGTTGCTGGCGTTTCTCAGATCTTGGGCATTCATTGACAACGTGGTCAAGCCCAAAGCCAATAGTAAAAGTAATTTTTTCATAATACTTCTCCTTTTTATAGGTTTTGTGTTGCAAAGGTAGTAAAAAATCGGTGAAGTATGTGAAAAGCAACCCTTGTTTTCACTCTCTTGCCCAAAAATTTCGTACCTTTGTACCCATTATGAAGCAAACAGAGCGGCTTTGGAATGCAAATTATGTGAAAGTGTGGTGTGCCAACTTCATGATATTCTTTTCATTCATGGTGGTCACACCCTTGCTTCCGCTGTATCTGAGTGAGACCTATCAAGCAGATAAGGATACGATTGGATTTGTGCTGTCGGGTTATACCTTGACGGCACTATTGGCACGTCCTGTTGCAGGCTACCTCGTGGACAGTTTTTCGCGTAAGGTCGTGTTGCTCACCTGCTACTTCCTCTTCTTCGCCCTCTTCGCAGGCTATCTCATCGCTGGCACCATGACCCTCTTCACCATCATCCGTACGGCGCATGGAGCACCCATGGGAGCCGTCACTGTGGCCAACAGCACGAGTGCCATCGATGTGTTGCCATCCTCTCGTCGTGCAGAGGGAATCGGTTACTACGGCCTCTCCAACAACCTCGCCACCAGCATGGCACCTACCGTCGGACTCATGATATATGATTCCATCGGCAACTACAACATCATCTTCCTCATAGCCCTCTGCGCTGCTGGTATCGGCCTCGTCATCAATGCCACGGTACACTTCCCGACCAAGGATATCGTACCCAACAAAGACCCCCTTTCCTTTGACCGTTTCTTCCTCGTGAAGGGCTGGAGCGAAGGGCTCGTCATGGTCTGCATAGGACTCTCCTACGGCGTGCTTGCCACCTACCTCGCCATCTATGGCAAGGAAGAATTGGGCATGACGGCTGGCACTGGCGCATGGTTCGCTGTCCTTTGTGCAGGTCTGATTATGTCTCGCCTGATAGGAGCCCGTTCCCTGCGCAAAGGTAAAGTGGTGGAGAACGTCAATCACGGCATCCTCATCAGCGTCTTCGGTTACTTGCTCTTCGCCCTGCTTAAGAATCCCATCGGCTACTATGGTGCTGCACTCATTATCGGTCTCGGCAATGGACACATCTGGCCAGGTATGCAGACCATGTTCATCAACCTCGCCCCCAACAACAAACGCGGCACGGCCAACTCCTCTCAACTTACCTGTTGGGACATCGGCATGGGATTAGGTGTGGTGTTTGGAGGTATGGCCATTCATCATACGGGTTATTCGGCGGCGTTTTGGTTTGCATTTGTGGTGAATCTCTTAGGTGTCCTTTTCTATTTTAGCTATGTGAAGAACCACTTCATCAAGAACCGACTGAGGTAATTAAAAAAAGGGATCGTTGTTTACGACCCCTTTACAATTGCTTTCAATGACTGTTCATTATTTCTTTTTGGACTTCTTGGCCTTCTTGCCACCCGTCAAAGCTTCGCTGATTTTCTCAGCACGGAGCATGACTTCGGCATAGCGGCGACCCAGTTCGCGATAACCTTCAGCCGTGAAGTGCAGGTGGTCGAAATTGCCCTTGCAACCCAGCGAAGGAACCACATAAGCTGTTGGAATGACCAATGGCATGGTCGCAATCACCGTGTTGTGCATCTCACAAGCACCATTCTCCTGCTGTGACATCAATTCACCCACGAGCAATGGACATGCCTCAGCTTCCAATCCGAGGTCATTCAACATACGCTCATAGATGACCTTCACACGCTGAGGCCAATCCTGCTGACCATTGTCCGTGCAGCCCTGATGCAGCAGGATGCCCTTGATGACACCATGCTTTTGTGCCAGCTTAGCCATCTCGATGAGGCGCTGGTAGGGATGGTTGTCATACTCCTTGCAGAAACCCTGAAGCCATCCGGCAGACTTGGCGATGTAAGCCTGTGACTTGTCCTCGTCGAAGAGGTCGATGCTGCATCCACCTACAGCTACGTTGATCACGCCGATGCTGATGTTCTCAGGTGTCTTCTCCACCATTGTGCGACCAAAATAGTCGGCTGGAGTCAGACCATTGTTCTCACGGCAGAGTGGGGGGACAGCCACATACCACTTGCCCTTCTCACGCCCTGTGCGCTTGAAGTCAACAGCAGCCATCATCTTGAAGCGAGTGTTCAGGTTCTGACGGTCCTGTTCCTCGATGCGTGCATTGCCCTCCATGTTCGACTGTCCGAAGCAAAGATAAATGTGGAAGTTGGGGTCAAACTTTGTGGGCTGCTGAATCTCTCCGGCAAGGCTCTGCCCGTCGTTGAAGTTCAGAACGGTATTCTTCTCATAGAAACTGGTCAATGCTCCCTTTTCGTCCTGGGCATAGCCAAGACACGCAACGAGAGCAAGCGCTACTGTCAAACAGATTGTTCTCATAAAGTTGTTGTTTATTGGTTTTGTTGTTTAGTATCATCATTGGTCGTAAAACGGATGCGAAGATAGGACAATTTGCGGAAAGGACAAAATAAATGTGTGTTAAAACATCGAAAATGGTCTGATTTCGCCCATTTCTTACGTAGATGTTACGAAAACAAAAGAAAGAGAAACACCATGTAAAAAGAATATTGGCAGAAAGGGCTACCTTTGCAAACAAAATAAGACCAAAACTAAAAACTAATCCAAAACAACCAAATGAAAAAAATCTCTCGACTAATGAGCATTGTCTGTGGAGCCTCTTTGCTGAGTCTGCAGGCATCCGCACAAAACCCCTTTGTGCAAACATGGTTCACCAGTGACCCTGCGCCGATGGTGCATGGTGACCGCATCTATGTCTATACGGGTCATGATGAAGACAAGGCCGACTTCTTCTGGATGCAGGAGTGGCGTGTGTATAGTTCTGCCGACATGGTGAACTGGACTGACCACGGAAGTCCTCTTGCATTGGAGAGCTTCAGTTGGGCTGATGACCGAGCATGGGCAAGTCAGACCATTGAGCGCAATGGCAAATTCTACTGGTACATCTGTGCCCATTCCCGTCTTTCTGGCGGTATGGCGATTGGCGTGGCTGTGGCAGATTCTCCCACAGGTCCATTCCGTGATGCCATCGGCAAGCCTCTCTATGAAAACGGCTCTTGGGATCACATCGACCCCACTGTGATGATTGACGATGATGGCCAGGCTTGGCTCTACTGGGGCAATCCACGCATCTATTACCTGAAGCTGAACGAGGATATGATCAGCATCAATGGCGAGGTGAAGCAGATGGAGATGACTGAAGAGGGTTTCGGTTCTCCTGACCCATCCAGGCGTGAAAGGGAGAAGAAGTACAAAGATACCTACACGGAAGGTCCTTGGATCATGAAGAAGCCTGTCGTGAATGAAGGTAAGGCAGGTAAGAATGCGAAAGCAACAAAGGGCTACTACCTCCTCTATGCAGCAGGTGGTGTGCCAGAACACCTTGCTTATTCTGAGGCTCCTACACCAGAAGGTCCTTGGACTTACAAGGGAACCATCATGCCAGAAGGTGGCACTGGTTCGTTTACCAACCACTGCGGTTATGAGCGTTTCAAGGGTCATGACTACTTCTTCTATCACACAGGCAAACTCCCTGGTGGTGGTGGTTTTGGCCGTAGTGTGGCTGTGGAGGAGTTCAAGTTCAATCCTGACGGCACCTTCCCAACGATTCTGCCTACAGACAAGGGTGTTGACCCCATTGGCACACTGAATCCATACGAGCGTGTGGAGGCTGAGACGATGGCTTTCTCTAAGGGCATCAAGAGTGAATGGAATGACGAGACAGGTGTGTACATCTCTGAAACACACGAAGGTGACTATATCAAACTGCAGGCAGTGAACTTTGGCAAGAAAGTGCCTCGCACCTTTACTGCCCGTGTGGCAAGTGCGCTTCGTGGTGGTGCCATTGAGATACGTCTTGACAGCCTTAAAGGTAAGGTGGTTGCACGTCTTGAAGTAGGTCACACTGGTGGCTGGGAGAATTGGAAGGAAGAGGTGATAGACCTCCGTACTCCTATAGCAGGCGTTCATGACCTCTATTTTGTCTTCCGTGGCAGAAAGGGTGTGAAGGTTTGCAACTTTGACTGGTGGCAGTTCCGTGGCATTGAGGAGTGCAACATGCCGCTCTTTACCACGAAATACACAGCAGACCCCTCTCCTTTGGTGGTGGGTGACACGCTGTTCCTCTATACTTCTCACGATGCTCATCCTGAGGACATTCCAGATGAGAATGAGAAAAACTCAGCAGGTTTCTTCATGTATGACTGGCTCCTATGGTCCACCACTGACATGGTGAACTGGACTGACCACGGTGCCGTGGCATCTCTTCGTGACTTTGAATGGCGCAGTCGTGAGAATGGTGGTTGGGCTATCCAGACTGTGGAGCGCAATGGCAAGTTCTATCTCTATGCACCTCTGCATGGACATGGTATTGGCGTGTTGGTGGCTGATTCTCCTTATGGTCCATTCAAAGACCCACTTGGCAAGCCACTTGTATGGCAACAGGAGCATTGGGATGATATCGACCCATCTGTGTTTATAGATGATGATGGACAGGCTTATATGTATTGGGGAAATCCTCACACCTATTATGTGAAACTCAATGAGGATATGATTTCAACCAGTGGTGATATCCATGTGCTCAATCATCAAGATGGTGTGATGCGTCCAGTCAAGCAGGAGGGTGCTAAGATTAACCTCAGAGTGCCAGGTCATCAGAAAGCCACATGGGCTATCCAGCACTACCAGGAAGGTCCTTGGTCTTACAAGCGTAATGGTCACTACTACATGGCATTTGCATCCACTTGCTGCCCAGAAGCATTGGGCTATGCTATGAGTGATGGTCCTACTGGTCCTTGGAAGGAAATGGGTTACATCATGCGTCCAACTGATCGTGACCGTGGCAACCACCCTGGTATCTGCGATTATAAGGGAAAGAGCTATGTGTTTGGTCAGAACTATGACATCATGCACATTGACACTTGGGTGCATCATGAGCGTCGTTCTGTCAGTGGTCAGGAAATCACTTACAATGCCGATGGTACCATTCAGGAGATTCCTTACTGGCTTGACCAGGAGCCGATGAAGCAAATCGAGTTCCTCAATCCTTACAAGCGTGTGGAGGCTGAGACAATGGCTTGGGGCTATGGTCTGAAGGCTTGCAAAGTGGGTATTCCCAACACGGGTGTAGTGAAGGATATGCCTTATTCTCCAGGACGCAAGAACCTCTACGTCACTGACATTGATGAGGGTGAGTACATCCGAGTGCGTGGCGTTGACTTTGGTAGTGCAGGCGCCAAGAAGTTCCTTGCCAGTGTGGCATCAGCAAAGGGAAACGGCAACATTGTCCTGCGCATTGATGACATTGAAGGTCAGGAGATTGGGCGTGTGGCAGTCAAGTCAACAGGTGGTGATGAGAAGTTCTCGACAGTCAATGGCAAGGTGGAGAACGTGAAGGGTGTTCACGACCTCTATCTGCACTTTGAGAACTTGAACGGCACCTTCAATTTCGACTGGTGGCAGTTCCAATAAAAATCAATATAATAACTTGTCGATGGTCGTTGTCCAATTCACTGAGGGTGGGGCGACGACCATTCCTTTTTGTGTGTTTGAAGTTTCTGCGTGATAGGTGTGGAAGCCCAGTGCCTCTGCTGCTTTGAGATTGGTTGAGGAGTCATCAAGAAATAGGCATTCGTCGGCTTGGGCATGGATTGTCTCCAAGACTTTCAGATAAATCTCATCGTTGGGCTTTGCCATGTGCATCTCTTGGGATAGGAATACATGGTCGAAGAGCTCATCCACCACTTCCTGACCACCAAAACATTTCTCCAGAATAAACTGCCAATGTGCCGCATTGGTGTTGGAGAGCATACAGATGGTGTAGCCCTGTTGCTTCAACTCCCTTAACTTGTTCAGTCTGTATGCTGGGATGTCGATGCAGCAAGAGTTCCATGCCTCCAAGACCTGCTCTCTTGTGGTGCCTTCCTGGCAATGTCTTCTCACCCCCTCCAGAAAGGTTTCCGTGGTGATGTCTCCCGTCTGATAGAGGTGCATGGCTCCATTAGCCACCATCCCTTCTCCCAACACGGCTGCTTTTGTGCCCGTTGGTGTCGGCATCCCTTTCTGCTCAAATGCTTCAAGGTCAATGCCCAATGCCTGCATCTGTCTCATGCAGTGAATGAGGTCGATGTCAAGCAGTACACCTCCCAAGTCAAATATGATATTCCGAATACCCATACCTATTATCTATAAAATCTCAGCCCTAAACTCTAAACTCTAAACCCTAAACTCTAAACTCTCAACCCTCAACTGTTTTTAATATGTACATCCATCTGCTGGAATGGAATCTCGATGCCAGCCTTGCCCAGTTCACGATACACCTTTTCTGTTGTGTCGAACTTCACACTCCAATAGTCAGGCGCTTTTGCCCAGATGCGCATCTGGAAGACAATGCTGCTGGTGCCCATTCTGGTCATGGGGATGAAGGGAGCGAAGACACCACTCTGCAGAATGCGTTCATCAGCGTCAATGATGTCCATCAACACCTTGCGTACATCGTCAGGGTTCGTTCCATAAGCCACTTCCACATCAATGTCCACACGTCTTGTGGGTGCCTTGGTCGAGTTCTTCAGACTGCCTGTTGCCAAGGGTCCGTTGGGAATGATGATGGTCTGGTTGTCAGGGGTTCCCAACACGGTGCTGAAAATCTGAATCTCCCTCACCGTACCTGCAAATCCTTGTGCTTCAATGAAATCGCCCACCTTGTAGGGTTTCAGCAGCATAATCAGCACGCCTCCAGCGAAGTTCTGCAAGGTGCCGCTCAGAGCCATACCTATGGCAATGCCTGCTGATGCAAATACAGCCAGGAAAGAACTGGTGTCCACGCCTAAAATGCCGACGATGATGACTGCCAGCATCACATTCAGGGAGATGGACACAAGGCTGTTGAGGAAGGAGGTCAGCGATGCCTCCACTTTCCGTTTCTGGGTGAGTTTCCGTAATGCCTTGATGGCATATTTGATGAGAAATCTTCCTACAAAATAGACGATGATGGCCAAGAGGAGGTTCTTTCCGAACTGCACCAGATAGTCCACCACGTCGTGCCATGCAATTTGGCTGAAATCCAAGTTTCTCAGTTCAGCCACGATGTCATTGCTTGTTTCTGCGCTATTAGTTTCTGCCATTTTGTAACCGTAAAATCCTTTTCGGGTGCAAAGTTACAAAATATATTTGGTAATTCTTTTGTTTTTCCGTACCTTTGCACTCATTATATACATAGTAGAAAGAAAAATGAACGTACTTGAACTTTCAGAACAGGAGATGAACCGTCGTGTGAATCTCCAGGCATTGAAGGATATGGGCATCAATCCCTATCCGGCAGCAGAATATCCAACTGACGCTTTTTCCACAGAAATCATAGCCAATTTCAAAGACCCGGAGGTGGATGCTGAGGGTAAGCCCACAGAACCGCTGAGGGAGGTGTGCATTGCTGGTCGCATGATGAGCCGTCGTGTGATGGGCAAGGCAAGTTTTGTGGAGTTGCAGGACTCCAAGGGCAGGATTCAGGTGTATGTGACTCGTGATGACATCTGTCCTGAGGAGAACAAGGACTTGTACAATGTGGTGTTCAAGAAGTTGCTGGATTTGGGTGACTTCATTGGTGTGAAGGGCTTTGTGTTCCGCACCCAGACAGGTGAAATCAGTGTTCATGCCAAGTCCCTGACCGTGTTGGCCAAGAGCCTGAAGCCGCTTCCTGTTGTGAAGGAGAAGGATGGTCAGGTGTTTGATGCTTTTGAAGACCCAGAACTGAGATACCGTCAGAGGTATGTCGATTTGATTGTCAACAATGGCGTGAAGGACACGTTCCTGAAGCGTGCCACCATCTTGCGCACCATGCGCCAGGTGTTTGATGAGGCTGGTTTCACTGAGGTGGAGACTCCTATCCTTCAGCAGATTGCAGGTGGTGCCTCTGCCCGTCCGTTCATCACGCACCATAATGCCCTCAATGTTGACCTTTATCTGCGTATTGCTACAGAACTTTATCTGAAGCGTCTGATTGTGGGTGGTTTTGAGGGTGTGTATGAGATTGGTCGTAACTTCCGCAATGAGGGTATGGACAGGAGCCACAATCCTGAGTTCACCTGCATGGAGTTGTATGTGGCTTACAAGGACTATAACTGGATGATGTCGTTCACAGAGCAGTTGTTGGAGAAGATTTGTGTGGCTGTCAATGGTTCCACTGATGTGAAGATTGGTGACAATGTGGTCAGCTTCAAGGCTCCCTACCGTCGTCTGCCCATTTTGGATGCCATCAAGGAGAAGACTGGTTTTGACTGTGAGGGCAAGTCTGAGGAGGACATCCGTTCCTTCTGCCTCTCCAAGGGGATGGAGGTGGATGAGACGATGGGCAAGGGCAAACTCATTGACGAACTCTTTGGTGAGTTCTGCGAGGGTTCCTTCATCCAGCCGACCTTCATCACGGACTATCCTGTGGAGATGTCGCCGCTCACCAAGATGCACCGTTCCAAGGCAGGTCTGACTGAGCGCTTTGAACTGATGGTCAATGGCAAGGAGTTGGCGAATGCTTACTCTGAGTTGAATGACCCGATTGATCAGGAGGAGCGTTTCGTGGAGCAGATGAAGTTGGCTGACAAGGGTGATGATGAGGCGATGGTGATTGACCACGACTTCCTGCGTGCCCTTCAGTATGGTATGCCTCCTACATCAGGCATCGGCATTGGCATTGACCGTCTTGCCATTCTGATGACAGGTCAGCCCACCATTCAGGAAGTGTTGCTCTTCCCAACCATGAAGCCTGAGAAGAAGGCTCCACGTGATGGTGTGGATAAGTTTGTGGCGCTTGGATTCTCTGAGGACATCGTGCCTGTGCTCTACAAGGTGGGCTACAACCTCGTTTCTGACCTTGAGGGTGGCAATGCGCAGAAGATTCAGCAGCAGATTGGTGAGGTGCTGAAGAAGTACAAGCTGGACATCCAGAAGCCAAGTGTTGATGAACTGAACACAATCATTTCTAAAATTTAAGCTATGCAGTTTCAATCTTGTGGCAGGGTGGCAGTCTTGGGAGGTGGTAGCTGGGCAACGGCTATTGCCAAGATTGTCATGCACCATGAAGAAAAGATAACTTGGTACATGCGCAGGGACGACCGCATTGAGGACTTCAAGCGTATGCACCACAACCCAGCCTATCTGACTGGTCTCCACTTTGACGTGGACAGAATCACCTTCTCCAGCGACATCAATGAGGTGGTGAAGAACAATGACACGCTCATCTTTGTCATCCCTTCTCCTTACATCAAGAACCACCTGAAGAAGTTGAAGGCCAACATGAGGGAGAAGATGGTGGTGACTGCCATCAAGGGCATTGTGCCTGAAGAAAGCCTGACGGTGAGCCGCTATTTCGAACGTCAGTATCATGTGCCTGAAGAGCAGGTGGCTTGTATTGGAGGTCCCAGTCATGCTGAAGAGGTGGCGCTCGACCGACTTTGCTACCTGACAGTGGGATGTCGTGATTTGGAGAATGCTCAGGTGGTGGCTGATTTGCTGGCCAACAAGTACGTGAAGACCAACATCTCTCCTGACATCGAGGGCATTGAGTACTCCTCCGTGTTGAAGAATGTCTATGCCATCGCTGCAGGTATCTGTCATGGACTGAAGTGGGGCGACAACTTCCAGGCTGTGCTGGTGTCGAACGCCCTGCAGGAGATGAAGCGCTTCCTCAAGGCAGTTCAGCCAGAAGAGCGTCATGTGAGCGATTCTGCCTATCTGGGTGACTTGCTGGTGACCATGTATTCCAACTTCTCTCGCAACCGTGTGTTTGGCACCATGATAGGGCAGGGCTATTCAGTCAAGACTGCCCAATTGGAGATGGAGATGATTGCAGAGGGCTATTATGGCACCAACTGCATGAAGATACTCAACAAGCGCTATCATGTCAACATGCCCATCCTTGACGCTGTCTATAACATTCTCTATGAGAAGATTGCACCATCGGTGGAAATCAAGATATTGAGCGACTCTCTGAGATGACAATCAAACAACTAAAAACCATATAACTATGAAAATTGACATTACAAAGGCTGCCTCATTTGTGGAGGCAGGAGCGATTGAGGCATTGAAACCTCAGGTGAAGGCTGCTCAGCAGGCGCTGGAGCAGGGTACATGTGCTGGTAACGACTTCTTGGGATGGCTGCATCTGCCAAGTTCCATCACACCGGCGTTTATTGACGAACTGAATGCCACTGCCAAGGTGCTGCAGGAGAATTGCGAGGCTGTCGTGGTGGCTGGTATCGGTGGCTCCTATCTGGGTGCCCGTATGGTCATTGATGCCCTCTCCAATACTTTCGGATGGTTGAAGCCCTCCAAGGCTCCACGCATCCTCTTTGCTGGCAACAACATCGGCGAGGACTACCTCTCTGAACTGATTGGCTACCTGAAAGGCGTGAAGTTTGGCGTCATCAACATCTCCAAGTCTGGCACCACTACTGAGACTGCCATCACCTTCCGTCTCTTGAAGAAGATGTGTGAAGACCAGCGTGGCAAGGCAGAGGCTAAGAAGGTCATTGTGGCTATCACAGACGCCAAGAAGGGTGCAGCACGCACTACTGCCGACAAGGAGGGCTACAAGTCCTTCATCATCCCCGACAATGTGGGTGGACGTTTCTCTGTGCTCACGCCTGTGGGTCTGCTGCCTATCGCTGTGGCTGGCTTCGACATTGCTGCCCTCGTGAAGGGTGCTCAGGACATGGAGAAGCAGTGTGACCTCAATGCACCCTGCGAGGACAATCCTGCAGCCATCTATGCGGCTACCCGCAATGCCATCTACCAGAGTGGCAAGAAGATTGAAATCATGGCGAACTATCAGCCCAAACTCCACAACCTTGGTGAGTGGTGGAAGCAGCTCTATGGCGAGAGCGAGGGCAAGGACGGAAAGGGCATCTTCCCAGCATCTGTCGACCTCACCACCGACCTCCACTCGATGGGTCAGTGGATTCAGGATGGCGAGCGCACCATCTTCGAGACTGTGATTTCTGTGGAGAAGCCCA
>CADCQH010000074.1 GCA_902803605.1 uncultured Bacteroidales bacterium
ACTCCTTTTTACTCAATCGGGCTTAAATCGAACCGATATAGACTCCTTTTTACTCAATCGGGCTTAAATCGAACCGATATAGACTCCCTTTTCACTCAGCGGCGCCATATCGAACCGATATGAGGTATTTTCACTCAGCGGATCCGTTTCAAGTTTGCCGACACAGATCCGCAGCGTTGCAGCGTATGATTTTTGCTGTGTGGTTAGGGAAAACTCTGGGAACGGCAAAACAATTTTTATCTATTTTCAATAAGGAAGGCTTATTCATCAGCAGAGGCACCTTATTTCACGATAAGGAACGAGTATTGAACGACAGAGGCAGGTTATTGGAAGAAACTTATTCATGCCTATGCTTCTTTATCTCCAAGATTCCATCAACTTCGTGCTCAACAAAGGGCCCTTCTTTGCACTCCAGAAGCACGCTCGGTTCAAGGCATTCCAGTCCATGCCAAACATTCTTGGGTATATCAACGCCGTATCTGCCATCTTCATGACTGATGACACAAGTTTCCAATACTTCGCCTACATCATTATAGGTCGACACCCTCACCCTACCCTTCAGTATCACGAAAGTCTCGTCCTTGGTGGGATGGTGATGGATAGGAATGACCGTGCCTGGCTCCAGAGCATTGAGGAATCGGTGGCACTTGTCGTCGAGGCTCTGATGAAAGTTGTAGTTCATTCTCAGCCGTGGCGACTTCTTCGCCTGTTCCACAACGCCGTTAATCAAATTGTCATCGATAATCTTCATCATACTATTGCTCGTTCTGCTTTTTTCTTTGTTCACGGGTTTCTTCATTCTCCCAAAGGTCAACAGCAATGTCGGTTAATTCTTTAGGCATGACGTTCCCACTTTCCTGGATTTTAGTCCAAGAGCATAATTCGGCGTAGTTCTCGTCTATGACCATATCCGTAGGTGGTCCGATGGGACTGTCTTCGCTGTAATAGAGGTGACGTCCTGAATGAATCAGCGTGTCTGCATCTACGTCAGATCCACCGAGCTGATTCCATATTTCCTCATTAATCTCATATAGATGATAATCGCCTCTCCACGAGGTTTGTGCCGTGTAGAGGTTACGCTCTTCATCATAACAGGCTTTCCAGCCCAATCCTTGCTTGAAATGCATCATACTCTTATCGTTAGTTTTACAGTTCATCTTCCACATCACAATGAATAAATCCCATTTCTTTGGCTTTCTCCTGATTCATCAGGAAATAGACAGCCTCACCTTCATTGCAGACTTCGCCCTTCGAATTGGTGATTTCCGCATTCATATACACAAGATTTCGAACCTGTTTCGTGACTTTCGCCCTGATGGTCAGTTCTGGCTCTGTAGTGGAAACAGCCTTGCGGAACTTCACGTTCAGCTGGACGGTATAGCCACTCGTCTGTAGTTTACGGGTGACCACCCATCCACAGACCTCATCTATCAGCGTGCTCAGTATGCCCCCATGCATGGTGTTTATCCATCCCTGATAGTTCTTTTCAGGATGCCAAGTGCTGACTATATAGTCACCGTCTTCATAGAACTCCAAGTGAAGTCCGATTGGATTGTCTGGGCAACAGGCGAAACAGTTGTACTCAGGATGCCCGAGCCAAGGGTTTATTATTTTCTTCATATCAGTCAATCTTTGTCATGTGATACCCCATTCGCTTCAATTGCATGGCTGCTCCCATCAGATAGAGCTGGTGCAGACAAGCAACATAGCCATTAAAAGCATCTTTAGTTCCAGGTTCGATATGCTGATGGCGAAGTGCATTATAAACACGTGATGCACATTCACCCACCAATTTCTCTAATATAGTATAGTCTACACCAGTCAACAACAAGACTTCTTCGCGAATGTATTCGTCCATTGCATCGTAGCCACGCTTGTCACGCATATAGGTGTAAAGATCTTCCATCTTCGAAAAGGTCTCCCACTCTGTGTCCCACATCTTAGCCACAGCCATGCCGATATACATCATCCAGCCGAAGGATGCCGTTGGAAATTCCTGAAATTCTTTTATGCCATCAGGGATGTAGGCTTGGGCTATCGCTTCCCATTTCCCTTCCACATCAGGACATTCAGAAAGGCGTTCATCAACTTCTTTCATGGATAAAAGAAATTGATACAAGTCTTCATGTATTTGTTTTTCAAATCCATCTATCATATTCTTTTCTAATTATTTAATATTTTTCGTGTTATTTTGCGAGCCTCCTTCCTGCGTGGGAAATACTTGTCCATCAACTCATAAAACCGGACGCTGTGGTTGAGTTCAAGCAGATGACACAGTTCGTGAACCACGACGTGTTCGGTACATCACTCAGGCAACAACAGCTGCAAAGATACATACATCTGAGCAAACAGCCAAAGAAATACGGAGAAAGTTTTAGTACGTCTCGAGCGTACTATAACCGCTTAGCCTACTCTTTTCAGCTGAGTCCAGCAGCCTCTCAAGGTAGATCCGCTCCTGTCACGTAAAGTGGATGATGTCATGGGTATCAATCCTGAACTGTTTATCAATATGCAGACACGTTATAACATGACAGTGGCCAGACAGAAGAAGCCGCTTCTTGTAAGACTGATCAACATTAGAAAAGCATGTGCCGCAGTGTTCTAGAGAGAGAGCCTTGATGCAGAGAGCGTCAAGGCTTTTATATTCACCCTCGATTTTTCCCGCTTCACTGACTTTCTTCTTTTATTTCACACACAGAGGCCGTAACTTTGCAAGCAAAAACGTAAAAATCAGCGAAATGATGAAGAAAGCATTTTTTGTTTTGACAGCCATGATGCTGTTGTCATGCGTCAGCATGAAGGCACAGAAGACGTGATGTTCTGTGCGGTAATGTGCTCGATGTCAAAGATAATGCCGTCCTCTTCGTATGGAACAGAGCATATCTCCCTGAATGCAGC
>CADCQH010000075.1 GCA_902803605.1 uncultured Bacteroidales bacterium
TCCCCTTTTGTATGTAACTTTGCCACTCAAAACTTGTTGAAAGACGTATGAGATACGGAGTGATTGGAATGGGTGCCATTGGTGGCTATGATGAAGCGTCACTGGCATTCTTGGCGTGAAGATGCAATAAAAAGATAAACTATTATGGCTGTATGAAAGTAATTTGATACCTTTGCACCAGAAATGAGACTCTGATAACAGAGTAGAGCTCTAATAGTCGAAAACAAAAAGACTGATAACAGAGAGCAGTCGTAATTTAATACCCCATCAACTCTATCCGGTCGTAAGACGGAAAGCTGACAACCAAAATCAGCGAACCACAAATGTTTCATAGAGGAAACCGCTGGGTAACCGCGAGGTACATCGGAGCCAGTCCGAAGGACGTTAGCCCCTCCGGAAGGTCAAAAATGAAAAATGTTGCTATAAAGTTTGGAGGTGTTGGGAATTTGATATATCTTTGCAATCGCTATTTCGTTGAATGTTGCTTTTTTGAGTTGCTGAAAGTGGAATGCACGCTGTGAAATTCATTTTTACGATTATCATATAACAATCAAAAAAACTAACTCTATGAAAAAAATTCTATTGTTGATGGCAACACACATGGTTTGTCTGTTCATGTGTGCCCAAAGCCAATTGGTGGTGAATGCCACTGATGGCTCACAGACAAAAATCGCTCTTGACAGGAAACCTTCCGTTACCTTTGGTCTGTATGGCGACAAGGTGAAAATCTCTTATGAGGGAAAAACGAAAGAGATTGATGTGAAAGATTTGAAGTTTGAGGGTGTGAAAGCCGACTCGAAGGAGATGATAATCATCAATGGAGAGATGTTTCCTCTTGCAAGCATCAAATCCATTCTTCAGAAATCGTATGAGGAGAATGCAACCCATTTGGCCAACCTCATCGCCAAGAACCCTGATGTGTCCATTTATTATGCTGCTTTGAAAGCCACACACATGGATGATTCCATCAAACATTATGTGGATGTGACTTATACTTGGGCATCTGATGTGCATCGCATCGACTCATGTACATGGACGAACCCGAGGCTTTGTATTCGCGCTGGTGGTGAGTATGACAATGTAGCCTATCCGGAAAAACGTTATTTTAACTACACCGCCTTGTTGGTGCCAGATGCTGTTTTGAAGGAAAAATATGGCATCAACACACTTGATGATTTGCGCAAAATAGCTCATGAATTGTACGATCCCATGTATCCAGAACATAAGGACATAACAGATGAGACCGATCGTCGCAATGCGCTCAACAGATTCATCTCTTATCATTTGCTGCCTATTTATGGAGATTATTATACATTGACAGCCATGGATAATGGTGATTTGCAGTATAATTTTAATAGGACGAAGGCGGATATCTGTGACTGGTATGAAACATTGATGCCATATTCCACCATCAAGTTCTCATTCCCTTCGGGAGCACAAGCAGGACTGTATGTAAATAATCGTGGAGTACGAATGCAAGCAGATGACCGCGGTGGGTTTGTGAGAGGTGCGAAAGTCAATACACCTGGAGAAATGATGGATGTCCCTCATACATGTCTCAATGGTATTTTCCATTACATTGACGATATTGCAGCTTATGACCAGACCACGCAAACGGTTGTTTTCTACGACCGTGTCCGTGTTGATGCGACAACCCTTTCTCCTGATTTCATGACGAAGTTGACGGATGGCGAAGTGCCACGTGGCCATACTTGGGGAAACGGTAAAAAATATGGCAACGGATACAACACGTACAACCCATTGGATAATCCAAGTCGTAGTGTAGGCTTCAAACCTGGATTCGTTCGTAATTTTAAATATAAAGAAAACACCCATGTACATGTGCGTAATCGTGCACTTTATTCCTGGTCGTATGAAGGTGACGAGGTGATATTGAAGGGAAATTATGATGCGACCATCAAACTTCCCTCGTTGCCAGAAGGAATGTATGAATTACGTCTGGCAACATGTGTTGGCTTTGATACTCGTGGCGTCGTGCAAATGTATATTGACGGTGTGCCAATGGGTGATCCTGTGGATTTCCGTCCAGGAGGCCAAAATTCACTCTCTCCATACGCATATCTTAGAGAAGAAACAAGGATGGGTACCAATCGGGTGACCCGTTATTTCCAAAACAATCAAGCTCCAATTTGGATAAACGAAAGTATTCTGAAAGAGATACAGGAAAACACACTTATAGAAGGTGCTGAGGGATGGAGTATCTCTTCCAGCTGGAGCGACCCCGTCAAAGAACCGTATATTGAAGAGGGAAAGGATATCAGCGATGCAGAGTTGATGGAGATATATAAAGATGAGATTATCGATAAATTGTTCAAAAACAATGACAGACAATTATATAGGACTGCACACAACAATTGGCAACAAGCACAAAACAACCCTGATCAAGTTATCTTTGAAGGTGATGAACCTATAGATCCTGATTCTGAAGAGATGAATTCGTACTACGCCAATCTGATAGATTGGACATCCTTCTTCAAACTTGGTCCAGTGAAATATTTTGATAAGGTGATGCATGACCAAGGCTGGATGCGTGGTGCAGGCGATTATTCTCCTGGATGGCGAGATTCCTATAACGCAGACGTCCAAACAATGCGAGAACTCTCTAACTTGCGTCGCAGAGTGATAGGTACATTCTACATGAGTAAAAATTATAACCATTATTTGCGTTTACAGCAAACCATACCAGGCGATGTATATGAAATGGCTTTCGATTACATCGAATTAGTGCCAGTCCCCCTGCTTGAGAGTGAGAACATTTTTTAACCAATAATGAAAGCAATGATTATGAAAAGATATATGATAACAATGGCCAGTGTGCTCATGACATTGACCTCATTTGCCCAATCACTGGTGGTGGTGGAAAGAGAAGGCTCAAATGACGAGTTTATCTACGAGAACAATTTAGACATCAGTTTTTGGGGACAGCCAGTAGGAGAAGAACATAATGGTGACTTGACCATCACACCAACAGAGGTGACAGGTCATAGCGTTTCGTTTGACATAAAAGTATGCAACAATGATCTTCTGACGGATTTTGGCTTCTATATTTCAGAGGTAGCAGACGAATGGAAAGAGGAAGATGCCACCTATGTGAGGGAGTATTATGGTTATGGTTATGGGTATGATCGTTATTCTTCCGAAGCGAAGTACGAAGAAGGTAAAAATCGCTATTCCCTCCGACGTGTGTCCCTTGATAGGAACAGCCAGTATTCAATGACTGTCGCAGGACTGGCCGCTCATACCACTTATTACATCAAACCATACGCTTTGGTAGCTGGAGAAACTTTCTTTGGTTCAGAGAAAAGCTTTACGACTCTTTGGACATTAGATGCTATCCTTGCTGACCATGAGGTGTTCGGAGATTGGTATGAAAACACCTCTATACGAAGAACCATTGTACCAACAGCTGAAGCATGGAAAGCTCTTTGCGTCAAGTACAAGGATATCTTTGGAGATGAACCTTCTGAAGTCGTCAAAAAAGTGATCACTACAGAATGGGGACGCCATCTCACTGCTGCTGAGGCAGACATGATGAAGGCACACTCAGTAGCATACTATGATAACTGTGAATATGATTATGAAGTGTATGTGGTTGACAAAGTTTGTGAAGATATGATACCAAATCTCTTGAAAGCTTCTGGTGACATTGATTTGAGGTATCCTAATATGCAATCTCAAGGTGAAACAATGCTTTACACAAAGAATTGTGAACCTATTATGGTTGGATGCCCTTCTTCTTATGGTATAACCTCATATGTCAAAGCGGGGCCAGTCACCCAAGCTTCCAATCCTCAAATTGGTTATGACTTCCCATTTACGCTGTTGCCTAACCGTATTTATAATGTATCTGTGACTATTGCGCCTAACACAGAAGATCCTGAGGATGTACGTCCCAACAAATTTAAAGTGAATATTTACAATGAAGGAAGTACAACACCCACCAGCATTGCAAATCCCCAAACGACGACGGAAGATAAGATAGACTATTATTTTATATATGGTGGCTCAAAATTAGAAACCTTCACCTTCCAAATTGATACGCATAAAAAAGAGTTGGCAATGCCCCGTATCTTACAATTCTCTTCATTTGTTCTAAGTAAACAAACAGAAGAATATTCTCGCACGATGCGCATTGCGAAGATTACTGTTTCTCCAGAGATGGAAAATGTTGTGCCAGGCGATGTAGATATGGATGGCATCATCAACCAAGATGATGTGCAGACAGTCGCTTCTGCTGTCGTTTTGGGCAAAGAAGAAACATCGGATGCAGAAGAAAAGCCTGCTACAGACTTTACTGGTGACGGCAAGACGCTGATTGACGATGTGGTGGCATTGGTGAATTATATCCAAACGGGTGAGTTCATACCTGTTTCAACGAGGGCACGTGCTCGCTATGCAGCAGCAATGGCTCCAGAATTCACCACAGAAAAGAACCTGAGCATCACTGCTGGAGAAAACACAACGATGAGTGTTGATATAAGTGGTATAGCTGATTATACTGCTGCTTCATTCGACATCAAAGTGCCACAGGGTGTGCGTATTGCCATTGACGAAAGTGGCAAACCAAAGGTCGCTTTTGGCGATGTGGCAACTGCCAAGCATAATTTGAAGGCTGCCATGCAAGAAGATGGAAAAACCATCAGCGTTGCTTGCTATGCTGATGATAACGCCTGCTTCACCAAAGGTAGCGGTTCTATCATCACAGTGGCTCTGAGTGCTGACTATGAGACAGAACCAACGGAAAACTCTCAGATCACTTTGGCTAATTGCATGATGACGAAACCGGACGTTACATCTGTCATGCTTGATGATTATCTGATTAATGTGGGCATTGCCAATGGTGTGGATGAAGTAGCGACACCCGACACCACCCCAGATTCCTATTATACAATTGATGGTATCCCATTATCTGCTCCTCAGAGGGGATTGAATCTGGTCAAGATGAAAGATGGAAGTGTAAAGAAGATGTGGATGAAATAACTTTCATAATAAAAACTGGGGGATGTGCCAATCTTGGCATATCCTCTAGTTTTTTTATGTCTGTACTCCTAATCCGATAATAACTTTTATGCGTGTGATTTGGTTGATTCGTAAATTGTGTGTAACTTTGTCGCCCA
>CADCQH010000076.1 GCA_902803605.1 uncultured Bacteroidales bacterium
TGAGCGAAAACGTATTTGTCTTGATTCATGGCAGTCAGTCAAATTGGCTGCAAAGATACAAAATCAAATCCGTTTCATTTCAAAACCATGCTTAACAGACTATATTTCAATTATTTCAAAGACAGATTTGCCAACTTTTATTGGACAGTAGTGAAGTATCATTGTAATCATTTAGACAAGGTCATTAATTCAACAAATGATTTGTCTTCCATCAATCTGGTTCTGAAAAGCATGAACTGTGAAGAGATGAACTATTTCCCTGTAAAAGACATTGTGCAGTTTGAACGATGTATAAAGAAAGGGCAAATATCCTTTGAATACCCGAAGGGGGGAACTATCATTGACAGACTCACTATGAGCCTTTTTATAAAACATCTTGCGCATTGTTTTCTTGTTATGGACATCTATAAAGTCGCAGATTTACTTGAAAGGGATGTTGTGGAGAAATATCTAAGAATAGATTTTAACCTAACTTATTATGAGTTTAAGGCTTTATGGAATAGTCTCCCCAATGAGTATAGACAATTCATCGAAAGAGCAGCACAGTTCTATTTTGATGCTTTTTATTGTGTGAAATTACAAAGATTTCCAATATGCTCATTATATACAAAATGGGTTCTTGGGGACCAATGTTCTGTTGAAGATAAGAATTATTCTAGTTTTAAATCAATTGTATTAAAATAAAACAATGAAAGAAGAGGATTTTAACTATGATGTTTACTGCAATCGCAGTAATGAGAGAATGGCTTCACTTGAGATGCTGCGGGGAATAAACCATCCGTTGTTTGGGGAGTATGTAATGCTTATAAATAGGCAGAAGGCATATTTAAAACTGATGGAAAGTCATATTGCCACAGCCGTCCTTCTTCGTGAAGACAATATAGGTATGAGGGTTAATAGTAAAATGATGGAGAGTATTGCTTCCAGGATTGCCCAAACCGATTTAAAGATGAACTCACTTTATACCAGAATGACTCGAAAAATGGTCGATCGCAAAGCGTATTGGAAAAAGTATTATAATGAACACAGAAGAGAAATAGCCGCAAGGCACAGATTGTATGACCGTTCAAAATATAAGCAGTCTCAAGAACAAAAGGATGCACTTGAACAATATAGGTATCAACATAAAGACCGGACTTTGCTTCTAGGACGGATGGGACGCTTTTTTTCCTTTGATAATAAATCTACAACCGATTATTATGTCAATCTGAAACGTGCCGCTCAACAGGTCATGTCAAACACTATGATGGAAGTAGAAGAAACGATTAAAACGAAAGAACAATGATTAAAACTGATATTTTTGAAACAAATTTTGTTTCAAGAACCGGTGTGAAATGATTCATACCACACCTGTTACCGAAATCTTTACACCAGCTGAAGTTGAGAAAATTGACATGATGGGGTTCCGTCAGCATGAGTGCCACAAAAATAGTGTCATGATGGTTGATATGTTTGATTGTGAATACTGCGAAGGTGTTGCGGTGGACGGCGTCTTAGAGCATGCTTTCAACAAAATAGAAAGAAATGGGCGCACTAGTTATTTTGATGTAACAGACCACATTCTTACCCAAAATGACATTGTTCCAGATAGCATTGGGCCCATATTATTACTGCGATTATTTACTAAGAAAGAAATTCAATATGTCAATAATCGTTTTGAGACGTATTTCCTGACTATTAGTGCAACGTGTTTTGAAGGTCTTCGAAACATTACGATTGATGATGATGGTTACGCGAAAAGGGCTGGTGAAGATTATTGCAATTCTATTATTAAGCGACAGAAACAATTCCGAAAGCTATCTGATAGCATATAAATCCGCAATATGTGCTAACTCGTTGAAAAAAATCTGCTTCACAACCCGAATGTGATTTTACCTGTTAGAATCGTTTGTAATGGCAAGATGTATTATCCTATATTTCGTGTAAGATACTCCCGGAATTGTAACTCAAAAGTTGAAGTCAAGTCCATCAACAACCTCCCCAAGGGTATCCGGGAGCCACTCGCTATAGACTTTCTCGGTCACTGCCGTCGTGGCATGGCCGAGGAGTCTGCTGATAACACTTATCTCAACTCCTTTTTCTAGGGCCAGTACAGCCCATGTGTGCCTGGCACAGTGGAATGTTATTTCGTGTTCTAAATTTGCAAACCTTGATTGGCGCTTCAGAGAAGTATTGATGGTATGGGTCACAGAGTTCCTCCTTTTCCGAAGTTCTTCATCTACATTCAAATCGAAATTGCCTGGAAGCAATCCGAACACAAAAACCTTGTACCTCCCTTTCCAACGGTCAAGGATGTCGAGGGCTGATTTCCTTATAGGGATAACATTCCGGTTACGCGTCTTCACTTGAATTTTCCTTATAACTTGCTTCTTCAAATCAATGTCCACCCAACGGAGAGTCATTATGTCAATCAAACGGAGCCCACATGCATAAAACGAGAACATGAACATGTCATGGAACTCTTTCATTCGAATATGTGGAAGAGTTTCACGAATATTTGCGAACTGCTTCAGCTGCTCTTTGGTCAGATACTTAACTGTGACCTCTTCTGCATCAAGAGACTTATCAGAAAGGTGCAGGTCTTTAATGGCCAGTGTCACTTCCATTGGTACGTATCCCATTTGTGATGCAACCATGCAGATGCTGCCAATGGCTTGAACAACTTTGTTCACGGTATCAACTTTCCTTTGATTACCAAGCTGCCAGTTTCGGAAGTCAAGCACAAGCTGTTCTGTAATCTCACCAAGATAGAGTAACTCATTATTCTCTCCATGACTTCCACGATGCTCTTGTTTGAGGAACTTGGCGAACTGGTTGATATAGCTGATGCCGTTTTCCCTGGAGCTGACGCCTATCTTGCCGGAGTTATAGCGGTCTATGAAGCGTTGCTTGGCGAAATCGATGAAGTCAATTCCTTTGTCGGCCCTAAGAGCCGTATTGTCGCCAGAGACCATAGCTTCTATAATGTTTCCAGTTATTTCACCATATTTCTTAATATATTCCATAATCTTAGAATCGATGCCATGCATCAACTCCATCAGGTAAGCATTCCGTTCTTTGTAGTTAGGACCATAGGAAGAGCGAAACTCACCAGCACCCCCATTGGCATCTTGGTTCCAGTCCTTGGGAGCTACATACAAGTCTGTAGAACGGCGCACATGCGTGCCTCGCCAATAATAATATAAATAGACTGCATTCAGCTGCCCTTCTTGAGTCTTTTTCTGTGAACGCAGAATGTACTTTCCTTGCGGGAATTGTCGTTGTTGTCTAGCCATATCAAAAAATTATTTGCACTGAAAGAGGATTTTGCAAAGGTATCGATTATAGTGCAAATAATTCTATTTTCCTCCCCTAAATAAGCCTAATTTTGCCGTTTGTGTGATTATTGATCTACTAATTTGGCATAAAAATGAGCGAAAAAGCACATAAAAACAAGGTGTGCAAATAATTAATATTCGCACACCTTGCTGATTTTTAGACCGTTGTGTAACAAATAAGGCTCTTAATATTCGTCCTCGTCCCATAAGAAGTCTTCTTTGGATGGGTAATCAGGCCAAATTTCTTCGATTGATTCGTAGATGTCACCTTCGTCTTCAATCTCCTCAAGGTTCTCAATGACTTCGAGGGGAGCACCAGAGCGGGTGGCATAGTCTATGAGTTCTTCCTTGGTGGCTGGCCAAGGAGCATCCTCCAGTTTTGATGCTAATTCAAGTGTCCAATACATGATATTTAGTTGTTAAGTTGGTGAGTTTTTTAGTTTTGAGCGTGCAAAGATAGTGCTTATTTATTTCTCTGCCAAATTATTTCTGCATGTTTTTCATCAATATTCAACTTTCGTGCCAAAACGAAGAGATAGTCGCTGAGTCTGTTGACGTAGGAGATGACCTGTGCGTCCACTTCTGCTCCCTCTTCCACAAGGGCGAGAATGCGACGTTCGGCACGTCGGCAGACGGTACGGCACACATGACACAGAGCGGCGGCTCTGCATCCCCCTGGCAGGATGAAACAACGGAAGGGGGGTAGGGAGGTGTTGATGGCATCGATTTCCTGTTCGAGGGCACTGACCATTTCTTCTGTCACGATATTGCCTGGACGCACTTCTTTTTGCGTGTTGTCTGTAGCGAGATAACCGCCTACGACAAAGAGCTCTCCTTGTATGTTGGTGAGGAACTGGATGTCATGTTCGCTTTTGCAGTAGGTGATGAGTAGTCCGATTTGGGAACACAGTTCATCAATGGTTCCGTATGATTCGAGTCGGGCGCAGGTCTTGCTGACTCGCTGTCCTCCAACGAGGGAGGTTTGTCCTTGGTCTCCTGTTCTTGTGTAGATTTTCATATTGGGTTAAGAATTTAGAATTGTCTGTTTAGAGTTATTGTTAGAGTTAACGTTATGGTTAACGTTAGGGTTAATATTAGGGTTAACGTTAGAGTAGATAGTTTTGTTTGATGCGTTTTTTGTCGAAGATGATCATGCCGCGTTTCCCCATGTCGAAGGTGATGATGGCTCTGGGGTCATCGACCGTACGTGTCCAAAGCGTGGCATTCTCGTTGTGGATGTGCTCCATGATGAGAACCGTTTCTGGAGTGACCTTCTGCACTGTTTCTTCGTATCGTTTTGCTGCCGTATCTCCTTTCTCGTCGATGATGACGATAGGGTGTCCCTGATAGTGGTTTCTGATGCGAAAGAGCTGCCGTTGCGAGGGGGTGGAGAGGTGCTGCTCGTCGTAGGCGTAATAGGGAAGTGGCTCGAAGAGGACATCGCGAATGAGTTCGTATGCCCAAGGTGATTGAACACCGAACCCGCGTCGATGGAGGGCACGGGGAAGGGCTGTGAACAAAAGGGATGTGGTACGTCGCCAATTCATGTTTTATGCTTCTATTTCCAACAGTTCAAGGTGCTTTTCCTCTTCGTCCTCAGAGGAGGGGATGTAATTGGGAACGGTGAAGACGAACCGTGCACCATTTGTGTAGGTTGTGTCGAGATAGATGTCTCCACCCAGTGCCCGTGCGATAAGTCGGCACACGTAAAGTCCCAATCCGAGTCCAGGACTGTAGTGGTCGATTTTCTCAAAGTGTTCAAAAATGACTTCAGCCTTTTCGGGTGGTACGCCAGTACCTGTGTCGGTCACGACGAATTGCAGTTTTTCTCTGTCGATGTAGTGCGCTACTGTAAGGGTGATCTTGCCGCTGATGGTGTTCTTGCAGGCGTTGGAGATGAGGTTGTGCAACACTTGCCCGATACGATTCTTGTCAGAACAGAAGGTCATGCCCTTCTCTTGTGGGTCATAAACGAGTTCCACACCTGGCTGGAGCAGGCTCTTGTTGTTTTCTATATAGGACTGGCAGAGTTCATCGATATCCATCTCCTCAAAATGGAAGTTGAAAGTGCCGACTTCCATGTTGCTCACGTCAATGATGTCATCCAGGGTGGAGAGCAGTTGGTCGTTGCTTTCCTGAATGTATCCGTTGTAGAGGTCGCGCTCCTCGTCAGAGAGGTCGTTCGACATGAGTTGTGCAAATCCCATGATGGCGTTCAGAGGGGTGCGGATTTCATGTCTCATGTTTTGGATGAAGACGGTCTTGATGCGATCGGCCATGGCAGCCCTGTCCAATGCCTTCTGCAGTTGGTTGGCACGTTTGCGTTCCTTGGCCATGTTCTTTTGTCTCCACCCCAAGAAGAACACAACCACTAACGCCAATGCCAGCAGGATGAAGGTGATGATGAGCAGGTTGTGCTTCATCCTTTCGCTTCGGGCGAGGTTTTTCTGGTGTGCTATGTAAGCTGTATTGATGACGGGGAAGTATTTCGACACGTCCAAGGCGAGTCTTCTGGAGGGGTAGGCGTTGGCATCTTCCATCGTACACATCAGGTAGGCGTAAGCATGTTCAATGTCGCCTTCGTCGTAGAGGGCATGTACCAGATGGGGGAGCGCTTCGTAGGTTGTATTGCCGTTCTTCAGGTTGCACACGGAGGTCTTGGCCAGATAATAGATGTAGTCCAGATTGTGGTTCATTTGCTTGCTGGCGAAGGCCAGCACCATGCTCATCCTGCAGCGGTCTGTTCCTGCCGTCTTGGGGTATTTCTCCTCCAACATCTGTATGGCATTCTCAGGGTGATTGAGATAGACCTCCTTGTTGGCTGTGGCAATGTCCTTTTCGTTGCCGTCAGGCAAGTGGCTGATGATGCTGTCGTAGAGTGCCACCATTTGCTTTTCCTCGTCCGTCACGATACGGATGTCTGCCATATATTCCGCAATCTTCTCATAGTTGTGCTGACGGGTCTGGTAATAGTGTAGTTGTTCCTTTTTCGACAGGATCGACGGGCTGATGCTGGCAGCGAGGTTGTCGGCTTTGTGGTAGAGTCCCATGATGCCGTAGGTGATGGAGGCATTGAGTTTGACCCATGCCTGCAGATTGGGGTCGCTCACATAGTCTTCTGTGTTCTGGATACGTTGCAGCGCATTCAATGCTTGTCTTCCGTCGTAGTATGAAAGAGCTCGATAGAGTTCCTTGCACTTGTCCACATAGTCATCCACGTGGCATGAATTGACAATTTGTTCCAGGCTGTCTGCCCGCATTTGGCGCAGTGTCTGGTAGTGTTTCTTCTGGGCGATGACGCTGTCTAATTCAATCAGCACTTCCTCTATCTCCTTTTTGCTGTGAGTGTCTTCTTGGGCAAAAATGGACAGAGTAATGTTCATCAATAGTAATAATAAGATAGTACGGACTATCGGCATAGTTTTATACGGAATAGGTTAGGTTGGAATAGGTGTGATATCTCTCTCTACCGTTCAATGACGAGGCAAATGTAGGGAATACTTTGGTAAAAAACACAAGGATTCGTTGATTTTTTCTTCAATTCAAGGCAAAATAATCATTTATGAGGACTTTTTTTCTACTTTTTGTGTTAACTTTGCATGAAATTCGTAGCGTATGGAAAGCATTTCACGCATCAACCTTCCCACTGTTGATTCGACCAATTCCTTCGTCCGGACCATGTTGCAGGAAGAAGGGACAGGGCAAGTCATATCTGTAGATTCCTTGCCTGGCTTCACCCTGGTGGTGGCTGATGACCAGACGAAGGGCCGAGGGCAGCAGGGTAACTCTTGGGAGACGGAGAAAGGCAAGAACCTTACGTTTTCTTTGTTGTGTCATCCTGACTTCATCCTTGCCTCACGCCAGTGGTTGCTTTCCCAATGCATGGCAGTGGCGATTCAGCAGACTCTTTCACGTTATGTGGAGGGTGTGGAGGTGAAATGGCCGAATGACATCTATGTGGGTGACTGGAAGATTAGCGGCACCCTGATTGAGTGCGACTTGCAGGGGAAGCACATCTCCAACTGCATCATCGGTGTGGGCATCAACATCAATCAGACCGTTTTTCTAAGTGATGCACCTAACCCCACCTCGTTGCAACTGCTGACCGGCAGGGAGCACGACCGTGAGGAAATCCTTTCCTCCCTCCTTCAGCACTTCCAGCAGTGCTATGCCTTGTTGCAGGAAGGACGTGAGGATGCCATCCGCCAACTGTACATGCAGCACCTTTATCGCCGTGAGGGCTTCCATCGTTATCGTGATGTGCGAGGGGAATTTATGGCTGAGATAGCAGAGGTGGAACCGACAGGTCATCTTCGTCTCCGTTTCGAGAATGGTAACGTGGTGCGCTACGAGTTGAAAGAGGTACAATTCATAAAGGATTGAAGAACTGAAAAATAGAAGGATGGAAAATGCTGAATCCAAAGAACATACATATCGCTGATTACAACTACGACTTGCCCGATGAGCGCATTGCCAAGTTTCCTTTGTCTGAACGCGACAGCAGCAAGTTGCTCATCTACAATCATGGCGAGGTGAGTGAGGATGTCTTCACCTCTCTGCCCCAGTACCTGCCGTCAGGAGCCTTGATGGTGTTCAACAACACGAAGGTCATCCAGGCGCGACTGCATTTCCGCAAGGCTTCCACTGAGGGGGTGCAAGGTGCCCTCATCGAGGTGTTCTGTCTCGAACCAGCCTTGCCTAACGACTACCAGCTGAATTTTTCGCAGAAGGGGAGTGTGCAGTGGTACTGTCTGGTCGGCAATTTGAAGAAGTGGAAGGAGGGCAAACTCTTCCGCGAGATAGAGATGCCCGATGGTGAGACGGTGACTTTGGCCTGTGAACGGAAGGGCATTCATGGAACGTCCCATATCATTGAGTTCACATGGAACGGTAACTACACATGGGCGGAACTGCTCGATGCCGTTGGCGAACTGCCCATTCCTCCCTATCTCAATCGTGCCACTCAGGAGAGCGACAAGACCACCTACCAGACCGTTTATTCTAAGATTAAGGGCTCTGTGGCAGCTCCTACTGCCGGACTTCACTTCACGGAGCGTGTACTGAAAGCCCTTGATGAAGCAGGTATTGACCGTGAAGAACTGACCCTTCATGTGGGGGCAGGCACCTTCAAACCAGTGAAGAGTGAAGAGATAGGTGGTCACGACATGCATACGGAACACATCGCTGTGCGCCGTCAGACCATCGAGAAACTCATAGCGCACGGAGGGGAGGCCATCGCCGTCGGCACTACCAGCGTGCGCACCCTCGAAAGCCTCTACTACATGGGCATTCTTGCCCTTCAGGGTAAGGAAGACCTCCATGTTCCCCAATGGATGCCGTATGAAAACTCTCAACCCTCCCCCCTAAACTCTAAACTCTCAACTCTAAACTCTCAACTCTCCACTCTCAACTCTCTTCATGCTCTTCTTGCCTACATGGACAGACATCACCTTGATGTCCTCCATTCTTCCACACAAATCATCATCGCCCCTGGCTACGAATACCATATCGTGCGCCGCATGATCACCAACTTCCACCAGCCCCAATCGACCCTGCTCCTGCTCGTGTCAGCTTTCCTGAAGGGCGACTGGCGGAAGGTTTATGACTATGCCCTCAGCCACGACTTCCGTTTTCTCAGTTATGGAGATTCCTCACTTTTAATTCCTTGACAAAAATGAAAAAATTATTCATCTGCTTACTGACAATTTCAATTCTTCAAGTATTCCATCTTTCCACCCTTCATGCTCAACGTGACATTTGGCTGGACATCAACGGCGTTCGTGACCTCACGTCCGACTCCATCGACATCGCCAATCAGGCACGTCCCGTTCCAGGCAGCAACCGAATAGGCAACAATCCAGTACTCTTTTTGGTGGGCAACAGCACCATGCGTACAGGCACGCTGGGCAATGGCAACAACGGTCAGTGGGGATGGGGATTCTACGCCCACGAATACTTCGATGAGGATAAAATCACCGTCGAGAACCACGCCCTTGGAGGCACATCGCCCCGCACCTTCTACACGATGCTCTGGCAACCTGTCCTCGAAGCCGTGAAGAAGGGTGATTACGTCTTCCTCGAACTGGGACATAACGACAACGGTCCCATCGACTCCATCCGTGCCCGTTCCTCCTACCGTCCTGACGGCAAGCTGGAGGTGCGAGAAGATTCCATATCCATCTACAACAAGGTGACCAGGCAGCAGGAGACCGTCTATACCTTTGGCGGTTATATGCGGCGCTTCATTCGCGAGGTGCGTGCCAAGGGCGCCACTCCCGTTCTCTTCACCCTCACTCCTCGCAACGACTATGAGCCCGATGACCCCAAGCGCATCCAGCGCAAATTGACGGATTTCACACCAGCCATCTTCGCCATCGGCAAGGAGACCAACACGCCCGTCATCGACCTCAACGACATCTCAGCCACCAAACTTGAACACTATGGACCTTGGAAAACCAATTACCACTTCTACCTCGACAAGATACACACCTCTGCCTATGGTGCTCGTATGAATGCAGCCAGTGCCGCTGAAGGCATCCTTGCCTCCGACGATCCCCAGATAGCCTTTCTCAAGACCTGTCTCAACGACAAGGTCACTCCCAAGCGATGTGACCAGAACCGTCAACCCGGCAAGCCGATGGTCTTCCTCTGTGGCGACTCCACAGGCAAGAACGAAGACAACCATCCCGACGGCATGTGGGGGTGGGGCAGTCAGGGCTACACCGTCTTCGACCCCGCCAAGTGTGTCTTCCAGAATCAGGCGATGGCTGGACGCTCAACCCGCACCTACATCGATGAAGGGCGTTGGGAGGTGGTTTATAACTCCTTGGAGAAAGGCGATGTCGTACTCATTCAGTTCGGTCACAACGATATAGGAGGTATCAAGGATGGCAAAAAACGTGGAGTGCTTGCCACAGCCAAGGACTCCAGCGCCGTCTATTGCATGGAGAACACTGGCGTCTATCAAGTCATTTATTCATACGGCTGGTATCTCAAGAAGATGATTCGTGATGCCCAGGAGAAGGGGGCTATCCCTGTGCTCCTTTCCCTCACCCCTCGCAACGAATGGCATGAAGGCAACGGACACAGTCGCGGCTTCATCTATCCCGTCAAGGAGAAAGCAGGCAAGCTCTACATTGAGCGTCGCAATGAGCAGTTCGGCAGTTGGTGCCGTGCTGTGGCGCGTGAGACAGGGTGTGAATTCGTCGATGTGCATAACATCACCGCTGATGCCCTTGACAAGCTCGGTCCCAAGAAAGCCGCCGCTTACTTCAAGAACGACCATACTCACACCTCCCTCAAGGGTGCCCAACTCAATGCCAAGAGCGTTGCCCAAGGACTGCGTGACATCCAAAGCCCCGTCGCTTGGCTGCTGAAAAAGTGAAAACAGGACCTTGACAACATTTGGAAGAAGACAGAAAACGTGTACCTTTGTACATTGAATCAGTGACCTATTATTATTCCCATTGAAGCGGTTATTGATTGTATAAAACTCAACTTTAGCATTTGGCAAATGCTAAAGTTGAGTCATCTATATATATATGGTATTGAAAAGTAATATATATCGTTTTACTCAACTTTCGGAAGTGACGAAGTTAATGGAGTTAACGAAGTTAACGACGATACCTGGCAGTGAGAAAAACATCAGCATGACAA